>CALMIB010000484.1 GCA_937863945.1 uncultured Longilinea sp. | reverse complement strand
ACATCCGCTATTGGGTGAAGTGAGAGTAGAATATGGATTGTGAACCGTGAAGCGTGAATCGTAATTCGCAAGAACCTCAATTCACGCCTCACCCTTCACGAATACCGCATAACAAATAACAAATACCGAATCAACGGATTGACCCACCATGAAACGCCTTTACCTCGTTATCGGAACGCTTATCCTGATCGCCCTGCTCTTTTTAGGCGGCCGCGCCATCGCCGATTCCCGCTCGCCGCAGCAGCAGCAAATTGACGCGTTGCAGCAGCAGGCCGCCGGCGCCACCGACCCGGCCGCCGCCGCGCTGCTGCTGGAAAAAGCCGCCCCCCTGAGCGCGGCTGAGGCCGCCCGCGCCACCGCCCAGGCCAACGCCCCGCAAAAATCCGGCGACCTGTGCGGCCTGGCCCCGGTGGCTGACCCCAACGCCACGCCCCTGCCCACCGTCGAAGTGCCGCGCGGCATCAGCGACTGGCTGCAGCCGCCCTTCTCCACGCAGGATGTGGCCATCACCAACCAGTGGAATGACCAATCGGACGGCGCCTGGCTGAGCGCCTACGCCGGCGCGCTGGGCCAGGATTCCACCCGCGGCGTGGTCATCGCTGTGGACCGCGCGGGCAATTACTTCCGCTTTGAGCTGCCCGCCGGCAGCGGCGCGGCGCGCTTCACCGCCGCCGATGGCCTGAACGTGACGGTCGAAACCGCAGCCGGCGCGCGCTACACGCTGGATATGGATGTGCTCACCCTGATTGGCCCAGACGGCCAGGCCGTGACCGGCGTGCCGCAGGCCTCCCCGGCTGCCACGCCGCCCGCGGTCGACTGCAATTAGCCGTTAGCCATTGGCGTTAGCGATGAACGGCTTGAGCCTGTACCCAGGATTCATCCACGCATTCCGGCAATTCTTCGCTACAATGATGTACAGGGAATTCATCCCCGATCGCTCCGCCTGAACACTGCAGCCATCACCCTGACGGAATTTGTCGCTGCGGGTGTGGTTTATGATCCAGCGAAAATTGAAACGGCAGTTGAATCTCGCGCAGGTGGTCATGCTGGGCACGGCCGGCGCCATCGGCGGCGAGATCTTTGTGCTCACCGGGCATGCGGCTGGCTTGGCCGGGCCGGCTTTTGTGCTGGCGCTGCTGGTCGGCGGCCTGCTCAGCTACAGCATTGCGCTCAATTACGGCGAGCTGGCCTCTTCCTTCCCTGTCACGGGCGGCGCCATGACCTACGTGCGCGAAGCCTGGGGCCGCAACCTGCTTTTCTACCTGGTCGGCTCGCTGGATTGCCTCTCCAGCACGTTCTATGCGGCCCTCTCGGCGGTGGGCTTTGCCTATTCGCTGAACATTTTCTTGCCCTTTCTGCCCATCATTCCCACGGCGATCGGCATCATCCTGTTCTTCGTGGTGCTCAACATCCTGGGTGTCGGAAACATCGGCAACGCACAGATCCTGTTGGGCGGCATTCTGTTGTTCATCCTGTGCGCCTACATTCTCGGCGGCTTAATCCTGCCGGGCGGTTTCCAATGGGATACGTTCCTGCCGGACGGCCGGTTCTTCATTCACGCTGGAGTGGCTGAAAACCTCCAATCTGTTCTATCCACGGTAGCCCTGATTTATGTCGCCTTCATCGGTTTTGAAGTGATCGCCGACGATGCCGAGGAGATTAAAGACCCCGATCGCAACATTCCACGCGGAATTCTGATCAGCCTGACCTTGTGCATGCTGCTCTATCCGCTGATCGCGTTGGTGACGCTTGGAACGGTCCCCTGGCAGCAACTGGCCGGCTCGGAGGCAGCACTTACCGAGGTTGCCGCCCACATCCTGCCTGGCGCTGGCGCATTGATCCTGGGCTTTGCAGGCATTATTGCCACCGTCACCACCCTCAACGCCGCCATGCTCAGCGCCACCCGCGAAGCCTTCACCATGAGCCGCGACGGGATGTGGCCGCGTTTCCTCTCG
>CALMIB010000483.1 GCA_937863945.1 uncultured Longilinea sp. | reverse complement strand
CTCATGGTCAGTAAAGTGTCCATTTCGTGTCCCTTCAAAAGGGACATTTTAACTTGGCGAAAAGGGGACTTTACTACTTTGCGCTAACACTGAACAATAGCCGGTTGACAGCCCCCGGCAATGTGGCTATAATCGAATGAGATGGCCAAAAGGAGTAAGTTCCCTTTTGCCCCGACAGAGAAAGAGGCCGCGGTTGAGAGCCTCCCCGGGGAGACGGAGCTGAAGTCGTTTGGCGGCATTGCCGAAGAAATCCCGCCAGGGAGATTAGACCGGCACGGGTGAGCCCGTTAACGCGAGACCCGGATGACTGTCCGGGCAGAGTGCGCCAGCGCGTCTGGCGAATTGAGGTGGTACCGCGGAAGGCGTTCCTTTCGTCCTCGTGAGGATGAAAGGGCGTTTTGTTTTAAGCGCCATGCGTCGTCATTGTTGATTGATTTGGATGATGGAAAGTCGAGGAATCATGAGCCACGAACTACCCAAAGCATACGATTTTAAGAACACCGAACAGCGCCTGTACCGCTGGTGGGAGGAAAGCGGTTTCTTCCAGCCCGCCAACGATCCCAATCAGCCGGGATTTGACCCGGCGAAAAAGCCGTTCGTCATCTCCATCCCACCGGCCAACGTCACCGGCGAGCTGCACCTGGGGCATGCCATGTTCGTGGCGATGGAAGACCTGATGATCCGCTACCACCGCATGAAAGGTGAACCCACCCTGTGGCTGCCCGGCACCGACCACGCCGGCATCGCCACCCAGCTCCAGGTGGAGAAGGCGCTGGCCAAAGAAGGCCTCACCCGCGACCAGCTTGGCCGCGAGGAGTTCGAGCGGCGCACCTGGGCCTGGAAGGAGAAGTACGGCGGCATCATCACCAGCCAGATCCGCCGCCTGGGCGCTTCGTGCGACTGGACGCGCGAGCGCTTCACGCTCGACGCCGGGCTGTCGCGCGCCGTGCGCGAGGCTTTCGTGCGCCTGTACGAGAAGGGCCTGATCTACCGCGGCACGCGCATGATCAACTGGTCGCCCGGCCTGCGCACCGCCGTCTCGGACCTCGAGGTGGAGTATTCGCAGGAACCTGGTTTTCTGTATTACTTCAAGTACCGTCTGGCGGACAACCCGGATGAATTCATCCCGGTGGCCACCACGCGCCCAGAAACCATCCTGGGCGATACCGCCGTGGCCGTCCACCCGGAGGACGAGCGTTACAGGCATCTCATCGGCCGCAAGGTGCTGGTGCCCATCCTCAACCGCCCTGTGCCGGTCATCGCCGACGACTACGTCGATCGCGAGTTCGGCACCGGCGCGCTCAAAATCACCCCGGCCCACGATCCCAACGATTACGCCATCGGCCAGCGTTTCAACCTTGAGATGATCAGCATTCTCGACCGCGAGGCGCGCATCAACGCCAACGGCGGTCCCTATGCCGGCCTGGACCGCTTCGAGTGCCGCAAGAAGCTGTGGACCGATATGAAAGCCGCCGGCCTGGTTATTAAGGAGGAACCTTACCAGCTCAACGTGCCGCGCTCGCAGCGCGGCGGTGAAATCGTTGAGCCGATGATTTCGGATCAATGGTTCGTGGCCATCCAGCCGCTGGCGGATGCCGCCCTCAAGGTGGTGCGCGCTGGCGAGATCAAGATCGTCCCCGACCGCTTCACCAAGGTATATTACAACTGGTTGGAAAACATCCAGGACTGGTGCATCAGCCGTCAGCTGTGGTGGGGCCACCGCATCCCGGTGTGGTACTGCGACGACTGCGGCCAGATGACCGTGGCGCGCGAGGACCCGGCCGCGTGCAGCCACTGCGGCAGTCCGCGCATCCGCCAGGATGAAGATGTGCTGGATACCTGGTTCTCCTCCGGGCTGTGGCCCTTCTCCACGCTGGGCTGGCCGGATGAAACCCCCGACTACAAGTATTTCTATCCCACCTCGGTGCTCGAAACCGGTTACGACATCCTGTTCTTCTGGGTGGCGCGCATGATCATGGACGGGCTGGAATTCACCGGCAAGATCCCCTTCCACACGGTTTACCTGCACGGCCTGATCCGCGACGAACACGGCCAGAAGATGAGCAAGACCAAGGGCAACGTGATCGATCCGCTGGGCGTGATGGACGAGATGGGCACCGACGCGCTGCGCTTCACCCTGCTGGTGGGCTCCACCCCCGGCAACGACACCAACTTGAGCCTGAAGAAGGTGGAAGCCAATCGCAACTTTGCCAACAAGATCTGGAACGCCGGGCGCTTTATCATCGGCGCACTCGAGCAGGCGCCCGCCGCCCCACAGGGCCGGCCAGCCTGGACCCTGGCTGATTCGTGGATCTGGGCGCGGCTGCAAACGCTCATCGCCGACGTGGAGCGCCTGTTTGGCGGGCACCAGTACGGCGAGGCCGGCCGGCAGATTTATGAGTTCTTCTGGGGCGAGTTCGCCGACTGGTACCTGGAGATCGCCAAGCAGCAGCTCGCCGAGGGCGGCGACCGCGCTTTTTACACCGCGCAAACGCTGGCGCGCGTGCTGGATACCAGCCTGCGCCTGCTGCACCCCTTTACGCCCTACGTGACCGAAGAGCTGTGGGGGCACCTTAAACGCGCCGCGCAAGAGCGCCCGGCATTGTACACGCCCAAGGGCGGCTGGGAAGAGGCACTGATCATAGGCGCCTGGCCGCAGGCCCAGGCCCCCGAAGGCTGGGAGGCAGGCAGAGTGGCCGACTTCAGCCTGATCCAGGAAAGTGTGCGCGCCATCCGCAACCTGCGCGCCGAAAAGAAGGTCGCGCCCGGCAAGCGCATCGCTGCCACTATCGTGTGCGGCGACCGGTTGTCCGTCTTCACCGAACAGGCGCGCACGCTGTCGGCGCTGGCCGGGCTGGATGCCGCCCAGCTTACGCTGGTGGCTGCCCTGCCCGAAAAGCCGCAGGGGCAGGCCTCGCTGGTGGTCGCCGGCATCGAAATCTACCTGCCGCTGGCCGGCCTGGTGGATATGGAGAGCGAGCGCGCCCGCCTGCAAAAGGAGTTGGACGATACACTCGCCCAGATCGAGCGGCTCGACACGCTGCTTTCCGGCTCATTCGGCCAACGCGCCCCGGCCGCCGTGGTAGAGAAGGAGCGCCAGAAGCTCGCCGCTTTCCAGGAAACCGCGGCCAGGCTCAAGGAACAATTGGCCAGCCGGTAACGCGATCGAATGCCTGCAAGACGGGTCCGCCGGTTGAGACTGCCCGCCCGCGGTCAGACGCGCATTTATCATTGCTTACCCAAAATCTCCTCCTTTTATCGGAGGAGATTTATGTATTTTTAACATTCCCTCGTTATCATTTACTTTGTACAATTAATTAACCCGCACAGGGGATGATTATGGACGCAATTGGATTTACCACACTTGAATTATTCCTTGCCGACCTGTTTTATATGTTATTCGTACAGGGCGTGGTCGGTTTTATCTCTGCGCATCTTCCAAAGAAATGGGTTAACCCACAACGCAGGCTGTATCAGCCGAAACAGTGGGAAAAAGGCGGCGGAATTTACCAGCGCGTTTTTCGCATTAAGTCGTGGAAACCGATCGTTTGGGATGCCGGAAAAGTTTTCCAGAAAGATTTTAAGAAAGACCATGTGGATGTTACCAACCCACAAAACCTGGAGCGCTGGATCCTGGAAACCTGCCGCGCCGAATGGTGTCACTGGGTCACCTTCCTGTTTATCATCCCGCTGTTCAGCTTCAATCCACCCGGCATGAGCTTCTTCTGGTTTATTTACGATACGCTGCTGAACATTACACCCATCATTGTGCAGCGATATAATCGCCCCCGCCTGATGAAGATGCTAAGCTCAGTCAAGCGCATCACTTCGCACAATGAATCTTTACGCCCCGCTTGAGTTGTTACAGAATGCGCCAGGCCTCCGGAAGCACCTGTTCCGATGGCGATTCTGCGCAGAAACAGCGTGACGGTATTGAACGCCGCGAAAGGCTCAAATCATCCGCCGGCCTGCCGCGTCAAACGCCTGGATATTTGCCCTGGCTGCCGGGCTCAACGGGAATTCCCCGGCGAAGAGCGTCCAGATCATCATATCCGTCCATTCCTCCTCCCGGTAGTGATATCGCTGGCGCAGCGTGGCTTCGCACGTAAAGCCCAGCTTACGCGGCACGCTCGCGCTGGCCAGGTTGCGCGGGTCGCAGTGAATTTCCACCCGTTTGACGCCCCACACCTCAAAGGCCGCGCGCGTCAGCGCAGCGCTAATCTCGGTGGCATAGCCCTGGTTGATCTCAGCCGCGTGAATCCAGTAGCCAATTTCCAGCGCGCCTTCGCCCACGCGCGGGTGCAGCCCGGTGCCGCCGATCACGCGGCGCTCGTCCGCTGAAAACACGCCGAAAACGAAATCCTCGCCGCGGTCAAATTTGGCCCGCTGGACGCGGATGCGCTCAATTTTCTTCTCCACATCCTCCGGCTCATTGAGCGCCCAGGCCATGAACGGCCTGAGGTGGTCAAGGCTGGCGTCGATGGCGGCTTTGAGCAGCGGCGCGTCCTCCGGGTTCCAGCAGCGCACCACCAACCGATCGGTGACAATGCGATAAGCAGGTCCAGAATGCAGCGCCATTATAGGCCCCTCTTATCCGCCAGCCGTGCGCGCTCCCGTTGGAAGATCCGACGCAGGATGGCGATGGTAGTGGCATAGGTTGAATCAATGCCAAAGTACGATAACGTCCCCGCTCCCAGGTTCTTGCCCTTGCTCAGCGGGGTATCTGAAACATAATGCAACACCCCCACGTCAAACGGCACGCCGTACAGGTTGACCAATTCATTGACCGGATGCCGCTGCGGGCGGTACATTTCATAAACCGCCGAGAGATACGGGCCGGATTCCATCTCGATGTCGGTATAGCCTTCGCGGTACATCACGTCCATAATGCGCGCGTTCTGCAAAAAGGTCCCCAGCACGGTGACCGCCTTCTGGTTGTCGAGCACGGTGCCAAAGTTCAGGTAGGGGGCCACATCACCGGCGCTAAACGCATTTTGGAACAAATATGTGTTCTGCGAGTGTTCGTCCTGAACCACGTTCGGAATGATGACATCCCCCACCACCCCGTTGAGCGAGGCGGATTTGCCCATCACGTAAACCCCCACCACCGATCCGCTGTGCTCGGCCACCTTGTTGAGGATATTATAAGCTGCCAGCCCCAGCGGGTAATCGATGTTCAGGATCAGGGCGTTGCTCTTGCGCAGAAAAGCCAGGTCGCCCGCCGCCAGCCGCGGATCCAACTGCGCCGGATCGAGCCGCGAAAGCTCGACCACCTGGGCTTCGATATCCAGGGCGTGCTCCGGCGCAATCCGCCGAATCCCCCTGGCACGCTCGATGCGGGTCTGATCCTCCAACGAGCCGCGCCCGGCGTCAGATTGCTGGAATTTTTTAAGCAGATAGTACAAAAAATTCTCGCGGCTGCCCGGCGCCCGTTTTGAATGGCCTGCCATTCTTCCAGCAGCCGGTCGTTCGCGTTGCCGGTCAGGTATTCCACCAGGTCGGTTTCGTGCTGCAGGGCATAACCTGATAGCAGGTTGGCCAGACTGTGGGTATTACTGGAAATAAAATAGACCGGGCGTTCCAGCAGCTCCGGGCAGGCTGACTCAATCGGGTCCCACCACATGCGCGTCGCGCGCCAGTATTCGCTCAACGAACCGCTCAGCAGGCGCACGCGCAGCGAGCAACGTCGCCGGGCGATCTCATGCAAACGGTCATTGAACTGATCGCCCCAGATCACCCACAGGCGTTCCAGGTCATCCGTGCTCATCTCCATCGCTTCCGCCAGGCGTGCGAAGCCTTCATCGCCTGGCCGGCGGACTTCATCCAACAGGCGCGCATCGGTGCGTTGCAGCAGAAAATTCAACTTGTTCCATTCCACCTGAAAAGCGGTCAACCCGGGCAGCACGTCATCGATATCCGACCGGCTGGCAATGAAGCATGCCAGCGTATCTTGCCCGTTAAAAAAACAGCGCCGTCTGCGCGCGCGCGCCGAAACGGATTGCCAGCTTTCCACGTTACCGTAACCGGCGCGCTCAAACACTGCCGAACTTTGCCCCAGCACCACCAGGCGCGTTTGCGTCAGGCAATCGGGCAGGCGCAGCAGGCTGTAAATAAACGCCGAGGTGTCGGGCGACTGCCTGCGGCCATTGGGATGCAGCAACGAATTCATGGCCACGTGCACTTCTTCCAGCGTGCGAATTTCCACATCGGTTGTCGAGCGCAGCAGCGAATAAACTGTGCGCAGGAAGAGTTCAATTTCTTCGGAAGCCGTGCTGGGGACTTTTCGTTCCATACCTACCTCAGGTTGTTTCGGTTTTATTGATCGATTCCCATTTCAGTTCTTCGCAGGTGCGCGCAAACAAAATTTCCAGCGCTTCCAGCCATCCGTGCACCAGCGGTTCGCCGGCACGCAACTGATTCTCAATCTGCCCGCACAGGTTAGCCAATCGTCCCGCTCCCAGGTTGGCGCTGATGCCCTTCAGCGAATGAACCGCCTTTTGTAAAGCCGCCCGGTCGCCCGAATCCACCTCGGAGCGGATTCTTTGCATGACCTGGCGCGAGTCAACCAGGTAAATTTCCACCAGTTGCCGGTAAAAATCGGGCTCGTCCGGCCGGTTCAGGGAACGCAGATCGGCCACCACGCGCGGATCCAGGATCTCAATCTGCCTTGCCTGGGCTGGCCCAGCCGCTGTGCCAGTTGTGAGTGCCTCCTCGTGCGCCACGCAGCGGGTAATCGCTCTGCGAAGATCATCCACCAGCACCGGCTTGCTGATGTAGTCATCCATGCCGGCGTCCAGGCATTGCTGCCGATCTTCCAACATCGCGCTGGCGGTCATGGCGATGATGGGGATGTGCCGGTTGATGACTCCTTCCGCCTTGCGAATCAACCGGGTGGCCTGGTATCCATCCATTTCCGGCATCTGCAAATCCATCAACACCAGCCCATAATCCTGGTAATGCTGGGCCAGCTCATTCACCGCCTGCGTTCCTGTCGGTACAGTCACCGCCCGGTAGCCGAGCGATTGCAACTGTGCCTCTGCCAGATGCTGGTTGGCCGGGTTGTCCTCCGCCAGTAAAACCAGCCTAGCGAAAAGCGGTTTTTCTTTCTTCGCAGGGGGCAGTTTCGATCGGCCTGCCTGCGAAGCAGGCGCGGCGCCGGCCAGGTTGCGGGCAAACAGGCCGGCCAGCAGCACTTCCGCGGCCTGCCGGCTGAAGGGCCGCACCAGCCTTCCGGCAAACACTTCCGCCGGCGGATTGTGCTGCGGCCGCATCCGGGCATTTTGACGCGTCACCATGATGACAGGCGTCTGGGTGGCGCGCAGCAGATCAATCACCTTCGCACAGGTTTTTCCACCCATGCAGCGCATGCCCTCATAATCAAGGATGCAGCCTGCATATTTATGTTTATCATCCAATCGATGTTGCAGCCTTTCGATCACCTGTCCGGGAGAGTCCACAACCTCATACAACGCCTCCCAACTCTTCAGGTATCTTTCCCACATTTCGCGGGCTTCCGGCAGCGCTTCAAACAGAAGCAGTTTTTCGCCGGCAGGCCAGGACAAGGCCGGCTTTGCGGTCCGGGCAACCGGGCGGCTTGCATCCCGCTCAAACCGGGCTGTGAACCAGAATACCGCTCCGGCGCATTCGACGCTTTCATAATTCAGGTCTCCGCCCAGCATTTCTGCCAGGCGTTTTGAAATGGCCAATCCCAGCCCAGAACCGCCAGACTGGGCAGCTTCACTGTCTGCCTGGACAAACGGCTGGAAAATGCGCTCGCGCATCCTTTCCGGCACCCCGATACCGGTATCGCGCACCTTGACCAACAGCTCAACCGCGTCCTCCGTTTCGGCCAAAACCTCGCTCCACACCATCACGCTGCCCTGTTGGGTG
>CALMIB010000482.1 GCA_937863945.1 uncultured Longilinea sp. | reverse complement strand
ATCAAGCCGCCCAGCCAAAAAGCCGGCAACTGTCCTTTCCACGCCAGGTACAGGACCAACAGGATCGCCGCGCTGTACAGCGCTGTTTCCATGCCTGAGCTGGCGGCCCACACCAGGTGCCATTCTGTCGCCAGGATCAGTCCGGCAACCGGAAGGACGGCGTTTGATTTTCCCGTAGGCCGGTTTTCAAGCCGCGTCATTTCACGAGATAATTTTTCCCCGACAAAACCTATCAGTCCAAGAGACAAGAATCCCAGAAAAAAAGTGTATAGAAGCATGCCAGACTCGCCACCCAACCACTGACCCGGAATCAACAGGATCGTCCACAGCGGCGCCGTGGAACCTGCGGAGGGCACGCCGGGAAGGAATGAGAACTCGCCTCGCAGCGCCAAATTGCGCGCGTAAGTCTGGTGGATCCAGGCGTCGTCGAGCGGAAACCCAATGCGATATTTCAGGCTGCTGGCCAATATAAACGCAGCCATCGCAACCCATCCGGCGAAAAAAATCAGGAGCGTGCGGTTTTTCCTCAAAGCATTCATCCGGTTTGACATATCATGGCACCAGGCGAATCTGGTAGAGCTTGACCGAGCCGATGGTCTCAATGAACAAAAAATCAAGATCTTCCGAGTCTGCCTGGTACAAACCCGCGAGTTTCGGGTTGTTTTCGTCCAACACCAGGTAACCCGCGCCAAATCTCCGCGCGGCTGCCAGCAGGCTTTGTTCATCGCCATCCGGAATGACAATTGCTGAACGGCCGGTTGCCAGGTAGAATCCAGGCGGGTTATTCACTACGAAAACCGCATCGGCCGGAATGCCGAGGTCGGTCAACCGGCTGCCCACTTCTGCGTAGGCGCGCTGGCTGGCAGTCCATCCCGGCGCTTGAAAGCCGGGCGAGATCACGCGACCCCAAAAAACAACCACCGTGACGGCCGCGGCGAGAACGACTAAACTGCGCGAGAAGAACAGCCCGGCGCTCTTTCTACCCCAACCGCGTTTGCGCGCCCCGAACCGGACTGCTTCTTCCAGCCCTACGGCAGCGCAGGCCCAAAACAACGGCTGAAAAGCCGCGCCGCTGTGCAAGAATCCGCCGCGCGCGCCGGAAAATGGGAATACAATCGTCATGACAACCAGCGTCAACGCCCAACCGAGCACGCCAAAGCGTATCACCTTGTCCGCGCGCTTCTGCCACAGCCCAACCGCGATCAACGGCAGCAGGAAGACTTCGCCCTGCACCGCCAGCAGGTTCTTGAGATTCATCCAGAGCGCATTCCATCTCGCGGATAGATGTGCTTGCCAGCCGGCCGCCAGCCAGTTCTCCGGCGTCAATGTGTCAATTGAATACGTAAAGGTCTGGTCATAATCGGTCATCCAGAGCGTTCTCGATCCGCCCGGCGGCATCAGCGTTCCATATAGCCCAACGTTGCGCCCATACCATGCACCCATGATGAATAGATACGAAGCGCCCAGGGCCAAAAGGTTACCCGCCGCTCCGCGCCATTGAATCCGGCTATGGCCCGGCCTGAGCGTTTCCGCCATCCAGACCAGCGCGGCCATTCCCAACCACAACAGACCGTCCGCGCGCGCAGCGTGCATTCCCCCGGCAACCAGCCCGAGCAGTGCATACCGCGGCCACCCCCCGCTGCTGCGCAAACGGCCGGTTTCTGCTGACAAAATCAAGAAGAACGCGGCTCCGCCCAGCATGTAGAAGACGAATGTTTCGGTCAGGGTGGTGAACACCAGATAATACCCCGGGAATACCGCCAGCCAGCCGGCAAAAAGCGACGTACCACGACTGGCGCCGAGCTTCTCCGCCAACCTCAGCGTCACCAGCGGAATGAAAGCCGCCAACAGGACAAAAGGCCATCGCGCCGCGAGAAACGTAGTTGCGCCGGTGATTTTCATCCCGGCAGCCGCCAGAATCGACGCCGCCGGCATCCAGTAGGTAAACGCCGGATGTGGCAAGCCCTCTGGCTGGTCGAGGTAATTCCACAAAAACGGCTGGGTAAACCCGCGGCCACCCGCCAGTTGCAATCCCCCGGCGTAATAATATTCGGCATCCATGTATCCCGGTGCGGGTTGCAGCGCCGCTGCCAGTACGAGCACGACAAGCGCCGCGGCTGTCAAAAATATCGATTCCTTCCACCGGCTGGTCATCGTTGTCACCGTTGATAGTGGAGCAGCAACAGATCGTTGAAGGCGGTCTGGCCGGTCTGGTGAAAACGCGCTTCCAGCCAGGCAATCGCAGGATGATCTTCACCGGCTGCCTGATACTCTTCAATCGCCCTGGAAAACACAACGAAATAAACGCCATCCGCGCTCCCAACGGCCGTCTCCAGATCCGGAGCGGGGAAGATTTGCATGGCCTGTTGCGACTGAAGCGCGTAGGTATCGTTGGACGATCCGGGAATATCAGGCAGAAACGTTTGCACCAGATCCGGTTGGTAGAAATGGCCGGGGAAGTAACTCAACTTATTGTCGTGAACGATGACCTCGCCTGCCTGGATAGTATTCTGCAGGGAGCCGGACAAATCACGAAATGGCGAGCGTGGAAATTCGGCATAGGTGTAGAAAAACGGCAGGGAAATCGCGGCCGCCAGCACAACGGACGTGCCCAGCATTTTTCCGAGGCTGCCGCTTCGCGCGGCAACCATGCCCGCCAGCCCGTAAAAAGCCATTGACGAAACCAGGAACCCGCGCGGCACAAAAACCGGGCGGATCAGGTAGGAGATCGCGAACAGGATCGCCGGAGGGAAAAAGGCCCAGGCCAGCAGATAACCTGAAGCCCGAATCGCTTGCCGGTTGCGCCACAACATCACCAGGGTCAGCACGAATACCTGAAGACTGAGGATGGCCCCCAGCGCCATCCAAACTCCGGTCAATGGCAGGTGAATAAACCACATGAGAATGGCCTGAAACGCCTCCACCACGCCCGGGCGCGGCGTCCAGAAGGCCTGCTGCACCTTGGCGATTTGCCCCGGGATCAATAGCAGCCACGGTAGCGCCAATGCACCAATGGCCGCTTGTGCCAGTAAGAGCTTGCGAAGTGTCTTCCAATCTCGTTTGACCAGCAGGTAGAAATTCGGGGCTGCCAGGCCAAATACCGCCAGGTTGTGCGTGTACATCGCGCCTGCGCCAAACAGGACCGTCCCAATCCACCACCCCCAGGTTGGTTTTCCGGTATTTGTTTCGGAACCCCAAGCCTTGAGCAGGCAGAACGCATAGCCCAACTGGCAAAATTCGAGCAGCGCGTACATGCGGATATCCTGCGCGTGGTAAATCTGCAGCGGTGAAACCGCCGCGAACAGGCTTGCCCACAGAGCCGCTTTGGTTCCGGCCAGTAAGGCAACGATCCGGTAGAGCAACCACAGGCTGGCCAGAGTCAGCAGGATGCTAAGCAATCGCAGGAACCACAATTTGGGGCTAATGATCGCCCAAAAATGAAGCAGGAAATAATACAGCGGCGGCATGGTATCCGCCGCCGTGCCCCGGACGATATCCGGTAAGGATTGGATGGACAGAAAATAGCTGAAGGCGTCGTCATACTGGATCCCACGTCCATTCAGCGCGAAGCATCGCAGCAGGACCGCGATTGCCAGGATGACCAGCAGAAAACCCCTTTGCCGTCTTGAGGTCATGACCGCCTGTTTGACAGCGACGAAATCCAGGTAGTCATCGGCCGCACCGCCCACCACCGCACCCAGTAAAGGCCTGCCATCAACATCATGGGCAATGGGAAGAACAACAGCGGGCTCTGAATGGGCTGATAGGAGCGTTCCAGTGTGCGTAGAAACACCAGCCAGATTACCACAAACACCAGCACCAGGGTGGCAATGATCATCCAGGTCGATGAGCGGTGCCAGCGCTCATCCAGCATGGCCAGCACCAAAACCAGCGCCGGATAACAAACGATGAAATTCCCAGGGTCGGTTTGAATGCCAATCCATTGGCTGGCAACCAGGGTGAGGCACGCCGCCCATAAAAAGGCGCGGAAATCGCCGCGCGAGGATAGCCACCACTCAATCAGCAGCACAATCCCCAGGAAAATGGAAACACCCAACCCAATTTGCCTGCCCACGCCTGGCATATACACCGCGAACACCGCGGCCGGCGTGCCGGGCGGGTTATAGCCAGGGTAGCGGATAATTTCACGGATATTCTGCAGGATCCAATCGGGCATTAACAATGCCGCGGCGCCGGCCAGCAATCCAACCGTTCCGACCATCCAAAAAATGATCTTCCACCGCCGCTGGTTGAGCGACCACAGGAAAATAAACACCAGCAGCACCAAAACCACCTGCGGTTTGATGGTCGCGAATCCGAATAACACGCCGGCCAGCTCATCCTCATTGTTACGAACGGCCAGCAGCCCGGCCGTGATCAACAGAGCCACCAGGATCACCGCGTTCCCCAGGATCAATGCGCGCAGGGCGTGGTACCAGAACAACGAGAACAACAATAAGAGCATCAGCACCACGGGCAGCGGTTTCCAGCGCGTCAGCCGCAGCGAAATGAAGCACAGCGCA
>CALMIB010000481.1 GCA_937863945.1 uncultured Longilinea sp. | reverse complement strand
AACGCCCGGCTGGTGTTCCGCCAGGAAAGCGCCGGTCGCATCCCTGGCACGGTGGCCCTGACCAGCCTGGAACTGAGCTTGCAGCCGTAATGGCTGAGCCGAAAATCATCATCCAGAGGACGGTCGCGGTTGACCGTCCTGTCTTGTTTTTGTGCGGTTCTATGCCCCGCCCGAGCCGTAGAAGTTCGGGTCGGTGGGCGTTTCCCCGGAAGGATCCCAGACGTACACCCAGTCGCCTTCCTGCGCCCAATCGAACAGGTAGCGCGAATCGCCAATCGACAGATTGACGCAGCCGTGCGAACCCGGGTAACCGAACCAGGTGCGCCAGTACGCCCCGTGCAGCGCGCGGGCCTGGTCATAATACATGGTCCAGGGCACGTCCTGCAACGAATAATAATCTGAACGGTCCGCCTCAAACGCGCCGGTCATCGTTTCACGTTCCAACTTTTTGTAGATCTGAAAGAGGCCGGGCTGCGTGAAGAAGGGATCCAAACCGGTCGTGATCAACGTGGCAAACTTGAGCTGTCCATTTTCATAAACAGACAGGGTTTGCTCGTACAGATTGACTTCAATCAAGCGGTTATTGTCCACACCCTGCGGCGCTTGCGGGTTAACGGTCACAATCCGGATGTAACGCCGCTCCACCCACTGGCTGAGACCGATGCGGTACCATTTGGTGTTATCCTGCGCTGTGATTTCATAAACCTGCACAACGGATTCACGCGGGAGCACGCTGCCGGTTTCCGGGAAAGCATATCCCGGTCCGCTCCGCGCGTAGGCATTATCGATGATCCAACCAAAATCATTGCGCGGCGTGGATCGAAATTCCAGTCCCTGGAAGCCGGAATAGCGCGCCCGGCCGGCCCGCACCCACTCGCCAGAGGTCAGTTGCACAAAGGTCTTGCCATCCACGTCCTGCCAGTTGACGTAGGAAACATACCGTAAAGCGCCTGGCTCCAGGGCGCGGGTCGGGTTAACCCCGCCAACCGCGTCTGCAAGCGTCGAATAGACCGGCGCAGGCTCATAATTTTCAAGGTTAATTTTGGCAAAACCGATATCCACCATCGTCAGGCTGTCATCCGGTTTCGAGGCCGGCAGCGGGCGCAGCGGGATGGAAAGTCCCTGCTGGTCCAAATGGGTCAAGGCCTGAGCGGGTCCGGCCGGCAGGC
Source organism: uncultured Longilinea sp. (assembly GCA_937863945.1). Taxonomy (GTDB): domain Bacteria; phylum Chloroflexota; class Anaerolineae; order Anaerolineales; family Anaerolineaceae; genus Longilinea. The sequence goes on along the minus strand of CALMIB010000481.1, from coordinate 4,074 downwards.
AGTCGCTGCCGGCCTGGGCATAAGCTTCCGGTAAACACAATAAATCACCCATAAAAGTCTCGTTGCGCACTTCGGATTGCGCCGCCGCCGGAAGAACCAGCAGAGCGCATCCCAGCAACGCTAACGCAGCAGCCAGAAGAACAATCGATCGTCGCATATCAATCCTTTCCTGATTGAAAACGTGCGTCCATTGTAACGCACCTCATCCGATTCTGCACGCCGCGCGCCTGCCCCGCATCCGGCACTCATTCTCCTGCCAATTGTAAAGCATACGCAAAGTTGCATCTTTCACCGCCGGGAAAAATGGGATTATACTGTAGCCGTATCGGTCGGAGCCTACTTATGGATATTTCCGCAAAACCTATCTCCCGGACAAAAATCTGGCTGCTCGCCGCCCGGCCGCGCACGCTTCCAGCGGCAGCAGCGCCGGTCATCATCGGATCGGCTATCGCTTTTGCTGACGGCAGTTTTCGCCTGCTGCCCGCATTGGGCACACTGGCGGCTGCGCTGCTCCTTCAAATCGGCGCGAATTTTGCCAATGACGTCTTTGATTATCAAAAAGGCGCTGACACAGCCGGCCGACTGGGGCCGGTGCGCGTGACCCAGGCGGGCATGCTCAAACCCGGCACAGTCAAAGCCGGCATGTGGGTCACCTTCGCGCTGGCCGCCCTGATCGGCATTTACCTGGCCTGGGTATCCGGCTGGCCGGTCATCGCCATTGGCGTGGCAGCCATTCTCGCCGCCCTGCTCTACACCGGCGGGCCATTCCCATACGGCTACCGCGGCCTGGGCGAATTGTTCGTTTTTCTCTTTTTCGGCGTCGCTGCCGTGATGGGAACGTATTACATCCAGGCGGTCAGGTTCAGCCTGAAAGCATTCATCGGCTCCGTGCCGATCGGGCTTCTAATCGTGGCCATCCTGGCGGTCAACAACCTGCGCGATATCCAAACCGACCGGGCCAGCGGGAAAAACACGCTGGCTGTCCGGCTTGGCGTGCAGGGCGCCCGCCAGGAATACCTGCTGGCGGTATTGCTGGCTTACCTGATCACGTTTTTACAGGCCCTTTCAGGGATGGGCTCGTTCTGGCTGCTGCTGCCCGCGCTAACGCTGCCGATGGCTGTGGATTTGATCACCTTCGTCTATAAAAACGATGGGAAAGCGCTCAATCTGGCGCTCGGCCGCACCGGTCAGTTGGTCCTCTATTTCGGCCTGGCTTATTCAACGGCCTGCATCCTGGCCCGGCTGCTGCCCCTCTAGGCGCATTCAAAAATTGCGGCCGGTTTTTACCGGCCGTTTGATTTCAGGCTGCCGTTTTCCACGGGCACAGGCGGCGTTCCAGCACATCCACGCCGAAGTACAATCCCAAACCCAGCAGGCTCATCATCACCACCCCGCCGTACATGGCCGGGTAATTGAACAGCGTGCTGCCGTTGAGATAAATATAATACCCCAGCCCGCGCTGGGTGGCAAACAACTCGGCCACGTACAATACCGCCACCGCCGTGCCGACCGACTGGCGCAGCGCGGTTAACACGGCCGGCAGGCTGGCCGGCAGGTACACGTAACGGAACAGCGCGCGCCGTCCGGCGCCCAGGCTGCGTACGCTTTGAATCAATTCAGGGCGCAGGCCGGCGGCCGAATCACGCACCAGCACCAGGATCTGAAAAAACAGGATCAGGTAGATGATGATAATCTTGGGCAAGTCGCCCACGCCGAAAAACAGCAGCACAATCGGCACCAGCACCACTTTGGGGATTGGATACAGCAGGTAAATCACCGGCGAGAAAATGTCATCCAGCCGTTTGGATTGCCCCAGCATCATCCCGGCCGGCGCGGCGGTGAACACGGCTAGCAGTGTACTGGCGATTACCCGCCAGAAACTGGCCAGGAAGTGCGCCAGCAGGTTCCCGCCGGTCAACTCGCGCCACAGGGCGGCCAGCACGGCCAGGGGCGTCGGCAGGATGGGCCGGTTGAGGGCCAAAGCCAGCGCCTGCCACAGCGCCAGCAGCGCAATTCCGGCCAGCAGCAGGTTGCGCCGCTTCATGCTTCCTCCAGGCGTTCGCGCAGCAGCCGGCACATGCGGCCATAGTCATCGCTTTCGCGGAAGCGCATCTCCGCCGCGCCGGGGTTTTCGATGATTTTCGCCGCCCGGTTGGGCGCTTTGCCCAGCAACAGGATGCGCTGCCCCAAAACGGCCGCCTCCTCGATGGAATGCGTCACCACCACCATCGTCAGGGCTTGTTCCGCCCACAGCTCCAGCATCAGGCGCTGCAGGCCTTCGCGGGTGGGCGCGTCCAGCGAGGAGAACGGCTCATCCATCAGCATCAAATCCGGCCGCAAGGCCAGCGTGCGCGCGATGGCGGTGCGCTGCCGCTGCCCGCCGGAGATCTGCCCCGGGAATTGACCGGCGATGCCGGCAATGCCCAATCGTTCCAGCCAGGCATCCACCGCCAGCGAAGGCGTGTAGCCGCGCGGCGCGTGCGTTCCATCGGGGCCGTAGAAGTTGCGCACGCGCAGGCCCAATTCCACATTCTGCCGCACGGTAGCCCAGGGCAGCAGGCCGTAATCCTGGATGATCAGGCCGGTTTGCGGGCGCGGGCGGGTCAACGGCGCGCCGTCGATGCGCACCTGGCCGGATTGCACCAGGCGCAATCCGGCCAGCAGGTTGAGCAGCGTGCTTTTCCCGCAGCCCGAGGTGCCCAGCACGGCCCAGGCTTCGCCGCGCTCGACCCGCCAGGAAAAATCCTGAAACAGCGGGGCATCGCCGGGATAGGCGAACGTGATCTGATCCAGCTCAATCATGCGAACGTCGTGCCGCAGCTATTTGGGTAGATACTGGCTGTCCACGCAATCAGCATAGCGCACATCCTGGTCAAGCAGACCCTTTTCTTTTGCCCAGGCGAGCATATCGTTGAATTGCGCTTCGGTGGGCACGCCGGCCGTGGCAAACGGCGGCACCTGGAAGCTCTCCAGCAGCGGCGCCGGCACAAGGTTCTGCTCAGAGAGCAGGGCCGTCCAGCGGCTGCCGTCGGCGTTGATCAAAGCGACGGCCTCCTCCCAGGCTGCCAGGAAATTCTTCACCGTGGTCGGATTGGCATCCAGAAACGCCTTGCGGAAGGTCAACGTCGAAAAACTGTATTCGGGGTGGCGGCTGTCATCCAGCACCAGGTTGGCCCCCTGCTGGATGGCCAGCGTGGAAAGCGGATCGGGCAGCATGGCAGCCTTGAGCTGGCCGCTGCCGAGCAGCGCCATGCGGTCGGAAATGCTGGGCACCGAGGTCGTCTGTATATCGGCTGGCGCAAACCCTTCGGCCTGCAACAACCGCTCGGTGAGATAGGCAATGATGGTGCCGTCCGAGACGCCCACGGGAACGCCTTTCAATTGCTCAAGCGAAGTGATACCCGCATCTTTTGCGGAAAGGATGCGAAAGACCGGCGCGGTCGCGGTGGCGGCGCGGGCATAGCGCACAGTCTGGAACTGGATCGACTCTTTGTTGGCAAACATCGTTGAAAGCACTTCATTGATCACGGCATCCGCCTGGCCCGAAGCAATCAACTGGTCGCGTTCCGGTGCGGACGCGACGGGTATGATTTCCACCGTCACGCCGTGTTTCTCAAACAAGCCTTCCTGCTGCGCGACAAAAAGCGGCAGCGTATCCAACACCGGGATGCGCGCAACGCGCACGGTGGTGGTTGCGTCTTTTGCCGCCGGCTGGCAGGCAGCCAGTAAGGTACCCAATACCAATAAAGTTATGAATATCCCTACCACGTTTTTTGGGCGATTCATGCAACGTTCTCCTTTGGACATTAATTTTGACGGTTCTTTTCCGATTATAACCTTTCACCATGCAGCCTGCCAGAACCGCGGCGGGGTTTTCAGTTTCTTTACAAACCTGCCAGCACAGGGCGTGCTTTGCTTGACACGCCATACCCCCTGTGCTAAATTTGACTGTGTCCTTAAATTTTCTTAATATTCCGTGAAAACAACCACGATAAGAATCGCCCTGGCAAAAAGGAGTGCAGCCGTGACAAAGACACGAACTCAGTTAATGGTCGAGCGCCTGCGTGAACTGCA
>CALMIB010000480.1 GCA_937863945.1 uncultured Longilinea sp. | reverse complement strand
CTCATGGTCAGTAAAGTGTCCATTTCGTGTCCCTTCAAAAGGGACATTTTAACTTTGCGAAAAGGGGACTTTACTACTTTGCGCTAACAAAATGATAATTGGTCTGGACAAAATGACCGGCTTCGGGTAAAATCTCTCTTCGCAATCATACGAACGAGAACGAGTTTTGGAGGAAGGGCTTTGGCTAACATTAAGTCTGCGATTAAGCGCAATAAGCAAAATGAAAAGCGCCGCCTGCGCAACCGCGTTTACCGCGGCGCCGCGCGCACGCTTGTTTCGAAGGCGAAGACCACGATCGTGACCGGCGATGCTGAAACATCCGGGGTTTCCGTCGCTCAGGCCATCCAGGCGTTGGATAAAGCTGCCGCGCAGGGCGTCATTCACAAGAATAACGCCGCCCGCCGCAAGAGCCGCCTGATGAAGCGCCTGAACAGCCTGGCGTAATTTATCGGGTGCGCCCGGGCAGACCGGGAATTTGGAATGCAGCATTTCAGCGGGAGCGCAACCGGCTCCCGCTATTGCTGTAATTATTTTTAGCTGATCAATATCATACGATTAAACCGGCATTTCGGTTCATGTTATAATTTTTTGTCGTACGGCATTGATTGTCACATTGGGGAGGACCGGTATGTTTGAACTGGAGCAAAAACGCATCGATGAGCAGATTCGCGCGTATTGCGCGCATGCGGGTTTGCCTGAGCCCAAGCTGCAGTGGTCCTGGATCCCATTTGGCGGTCACTGGGGGATTTCCACGTCATTTTTCCAACTGGCTTCGCAGGAAGCTCGCGAAAAAGGCCTGAAGACCAATGTGGCCGAGCGCGCTCAGGCCATCGCCAGCAACGTAGCGGAGGTTTTAGGCCAGCCGCAGGGCTTTGAGCGCGTGGAAGCCGTGCGCGGCTACCTCAACCTGTACTTTTCAACCGCTGAATATACCCGGCGCGTGCTGGATGCCGTTTTGACCGAAGGCGGTCAATTTGGCCGCGGCGATTCCAAAGGTGAGCGCGTGATGGTCGAGTTCTCGCAGCCGAACACGCACAAAGCTTTCCATGTGGGGCACCTGCGCAGCGCCATCCTGGGCGACGTGCTGGCGCGCATCCTGGAGGCAGCCGGTTACGACGTGGTGCGCGCCAATTATCCCGGCGATATCGGCCTGCACGTGGTCAAATGGCTGTGGAATTACATGCAGTACCACCGGGGCGAGAAACCGCAACAGGATATCACCCGCTGGATGGGCGATCTGTACCTGGAAGCCAGCAAACGGCTGGAAGCCAACCCCGACCTGGAA
>CALMIB010000479.1 GCA_937863945.1 uncultured Longilinea sp. | reverse complement strand
ACTCAGTTCAACAGGTAGGCCAGGATCCACCGGGTGGTGGCGACCAGTGCGTCGAGGTGGGTGCGCTCGTAATTGTGCGAGGCATCCACGCCAGGGCCGATCAATGCCACGGCCACGTCGCCGCCGGCGCGCCAGTAGGCTTCGCCATCGGAGCCGTAGTAGGGGTAGATATCCACCCGGTAGGCGATGTCGTTGGCTTCGGCCAGCTCGCGCAGACGGTTGGACAGGCCGTGGTGGTAGGGGCCGCCGGAGTCTTTGACGCACAGCGTGGCATGGAATTCGTCCGAGGTCTGGCCGTCGCCGACGGCGGCCATATCCACCGAAACCAGCTCGGCGGCATCGGCCGGAATGCCTGCCGCGGCGCCGTGGCCGACCTCTTCATAATTGCTGATGTGCAGATAGGCCTTCTGGGCGGGCCGCAAGTCGGCGTCGTGCATGGACTTGACAGCCGCCACCAGGCAGGCCACGCAGGCCTTGTCGTCCAGGTGGCGCGAGCGGAGAAAACCGTTGATCACTTCCACGCGCGGGTCGAAGGCCACAAAGTCGCCCACGCGAATGCCGAAGCCTTCGGTTTCCTCGCGGCTGGCCGTGCGCAGGTCGAGGCGCACCTCCATGTTGTCGCCGTCGCGCCTGGTTTCGTTGACCTTGCCGGCGTGGACGTGCGCGGAGGCCGTGCTGAGCAGGATGGCGCCGCGGTGCTGCTGCCCATCCGCCGCGAACACGGTGCAGCCCTCGCCTTCCACGGTATTCCAGGCGTAACCGCCCAACTGGGTGAGCTTGAGCCGCCCGTTGGATTTGATTTCCTTGACCATCGCGCCGAGCGTGTCAACATGCGCGGTGAGCGCGCGCGGGGCGTCATCGCGTTGGCCGGGCCAGGCGGCCACCAGCGCGCCCTTGCGCGTGAGCGCGAGCTGCAACCCGGAAAAATCGGCCAGCGCGCGCCGGGTAAATTCGATACCTGCTTCGGCCATGCCGGTGGGGCTGGGCGTGTTGAGCAAACCGGTGGCAAATTCCACCAAAAAATGGGTGTCGATCTCTGGCAGTAGCATAAATGGCCTCATCTGATGCGGTAGGGTGCTGGGTTGGAAAGGTAACTTAAAATGAAACGCCTTCAAATTCAGATAACAGCCTGCGCCAGCTCTCGCGGACCGGGACGCTCTGGCGCGCCTGGTAATCATAAGCCACCAGAACCGTTTCGGCGCGCGCAAATATCTGCCCGGTGGCAGGATCCTGGATTTCACATTCCAGCGTCAGGCTCTTGGTGCCAATGCGCGCGGTGCGTACGCCCACCCGCAGCGCCTGGTTGAGCTCAATTTGGGCAAGATAAGCAATGTGCACATCGGCCACGATCAAGCCCAGCTCGTCAAAATGCCGGCCGTCAAACAGGCCAACCTGCTGAAGATATTCAAAACGGCCGGTTTCGACATAGGTGCTGAATTTTGCATTGTTGACGTGGCGCTGGGCGTCCAGATCGGCATAGCGAACCTGAATGGGATAGTAGAATCGAAATTCGCTCATGGCAGTACCCTGATGTGTGAAAGTGATAGAGCTTTCAGGAAATTATACTGTATGTCATGTCTCAAATCTGCCGAATGGTTGTTCCATTTGACACAATATTTTGTATAATTAAGGCGATAATTACCTTTTTTATTGGACATCCAGTAAACCTGTCATGCTTGCGCTGTGATGAGTGTCACTTGTGAGGGCATCAGCTTTTGCATAAACTCATAATAAGGGAAATCTGAGCTGTCTATCTGAATTATCCAAATTTCTCCAGTCAGGAGTTAATCATGCAAATTACCCGTCAGGCCGACTATGCATTGCGCGCGATCTACCATCTCACCAAGCTGGAACCCACCCAGCGCGCCGCCACCAGCCAGATTGCCCAGGAACAGCGCATACCGCCCTCCTTCCTGGCCAAGATCATTTCCCAGCTCTCGATTGCGGGTTTGATTCACACCTCACGCGGCGCGCGCGGCGGCGTGATGCTGGCCCGCAAACCTGAGGAAATCACCATCCTGGAAGTGGTGGAAGCCATTGACGGGCCGATCGCATTGAACGAATGCACCACAGCCCCGGAGTCCTGTCCATTTGGCGGTAATTGTCCACTGCGCCGGTTGTGGTGCGGCACCCAGGCTGAGTTGGTGGAAAAACTGCGCAACACCACGTTTGCCCAGTTCATGGCCGAGGCCGCCAATTCGACAGTGATCGCTGCCTGATTTCAAATCGGAGGAGTTGCACCATGCCATCTGGCACGCCTATCAACCGCACCTGGGTGCTGGTCATGCGCGACGGATCGGTGATGATCGATTGGGGCGGCGGACGCTTTCTGGATATCAACAGCGGAGACCTGCGCGCCTGTTCCGAACGCGAGATCAGCCATCACATCCAGGATGCCGAATTGGACCATCTGAAATCCACCGGCCAGGTGAGTTCGTACAATGGCCATACGGTTTACTTTTCCGGACTGCCGGAACGCCCGCTGCGCACGATTGAGTGATGTTTCAGGCCGGAACCCGGCAGGGCGGCCTTTCCTTCTTTTCAAAAATTCCCATCTGCCGCTATAATCAGGGCATGAATTTGACCAAACGTACCCTTTGGATAGGGTTGGTCGTGTTGTTGGCTGCGGCGGTGCTGGTAACGCTGGCAGGACCCATCGAGCGCACCCTGGGCGCCAACCTGCGCCTGGTGGTGCTGCACGGCGCCTGGGTGTGGGCGGGCAAGGCGGCCTTCGCGCTGGCCGGGTTGGCCGGACTGGCGGGGCTGCTGTGGGGCAAACGCCGGGCCGCGCTAACGGGCTGGTCGCTGGCGTTGGGGCGCACCGGGCTGGCCTTCTGGCTGACCTATTTGCCCATGTCGCTGCTGGTGATGCAGCTTAACTGGGGTGGCCTGTTCTTCGATGAGCCGCGCTGGCGCGTGCCATTCACCTTTGGCGTGGTGGCGGTGTTGCTGCAGGCCGGGCTGGCCGTGCTGCGCATCGACTGGCTGACCTGCGCGGCCAACCTGGTTTTCGGCGCGGCGCTGTGGGCGGCGCTGGGCGGCGCGGCCAACGTGCTGCACCCCGATTCACCCATCTTTGGCGGCGATTCGGCGCGCATCCAGGTCTTCTTCATTATCCTGCTGGTGCTGGCGTTAGGGGTAGGCGCAGTATTCACGCTGCTGGTGAGGCGCAAGGCGTAGCCGCCCGGGCAGGGGGCCATTAAAAACTCCCGCGCGCGGATCACGAAGATACGAATCAACGTCATTTTCTTTGCGATTCTGCGCATTCTGTGTTATACTGCCCTGCGGCTTGGAAAAGCCCACGTAAGAGGATATTGTTTTGATACTTCCGAATGACTGCCCGACGGTCAACAGGGTCGGGCTTTTTTCTACCGGGGTTTACCTCCGCGAGGAGAAACCGGGGCAAGTTACGGCAACACTGGGACAGAATTACGGAGTCATCAAAACGCACCTGGTAACATTGGAGATTGGATGACAACCGAATTTGCTCAGTTTGAACTGCAGCCCGAACTGCTGCAGGCCGTTGCGGAGGCCGGTTTTGAAGCCCCCATGCCGATTCAGTCGGCGGTGATCCCGGCGATGCTGGCCGGACAGGACGTGATTGGCCAGGCGCAGACCGGCAGCGGCAAGACCGCCGCCTATGCGTTGCCCATGTTGCAAAATTTGCTACCCGGCCCCAACCAGATTCAAGGTTTGGTGCTGGTGCCCACCCGCGAGCTGGCCTTGCAGGTGGCCGAAGTGTTTAACAGCTTTGGCCGCGCCCTGAAGGCGCGCGTGCTGGCTGTTTATGGCGGCCAGTCGTACGGCCTGCAGATCCCGGCGCTGCGCCGCGGCGTGGATATCGTGGTCGGCACGCCCGGGCGCATCATGGACCTGATGGAGCGCGAAGAACTGCACCTGGAGGGCATTCGCACGGTGGTGCTGGATGAGGCCGACGAGATGCTCGGCATGGGCTTCATTGAGGACATTGAAACCATCCTGGCGGCCACGCCGGCCGAGCGCCAGACAACGCTTTTCTCGGCCACCATGCCGCCCGAAATCCGCCGCCTGGCCGAAAAATTCCAGAAGGATCCGCAGTCGCTCAGCGTGCGCAGCGAGCAGATGACCGTCGCCACGGTGGAGCAGCGCTATTACATGGTGCACAACGCCGATAAACTGGCCGCGCTCACCCGCCTGTTTGAGGTGGAAGACGTGAGCGGCGCGCTGGTGTTCGTGCGCACGCGCGCCGAAACCGGCGACCTGGCCAGCGAGTTGACCAATCGCGGCTTTGCGGCCGAGGCGCTCAACGGCGATCTGAGCCAGGACGCGCGCGAACGCACCC
>CALMIB010000478.1 GCA_937863945.1 uncultured Longilinea sp. | reverse complement strand
ATTTGCAGGCGGCGCTGGGCTGGCTGCAACGCGCCAGCCAGGCCGTGGAAGGCCAGGGGATTTCCAAAGGCTACGACCTGCTGCGCTCGCGCTGGTTTCCGGCCTACCCGGAGACGACCGGTTATACCGTGCCCACGCTGATCAATGCCGCGCGCATTTTGAACCAGGAAGAATGGCGGGCTTTCGCGCACCGGCAGGCGGAATTTCTGCTGGGCCAGGTGACTGAGGAGGGCGGGGTGGTGTACTGGGATCGCCAGGGCGGGCAACCGCCGCTGCCGGTGGTATTCGATACCGGCCAGGTGCTGTTTGGCTGGCTGGCCGCCTACCGCGACGGCGGCGATCGCCGCTTTCTGGAAGCCGCGGCCCGCTCGGGAGACTGGCTGGTCCGGCATCAGGATGAAGCCGGCATGTGGAAGAAGTACCAGCACCTGGACGTTTACAAGGTCATTGACGCGCGCGTGGCCTGGGCGTTGCTGGAATTGCACCGCCTGACCACGCAGACGGAACACAAAGCGGCGGCGCTGCGCCACCTGGATTGGGTGCTGGCGCAGCAGGATGCCGACGGCTGGTACCGGCACTGCGCGTTCACGCCGCAGGAGGATCCGTTTACGCACACCATCGCCTACACGGCCGAAGGTCTGTACCGCAGCGGCGAACTGCTGGGTGAGGAGCGCTACATCGCGGCGGGGCAGAAGACCGCCGACCGGCTGCTGCAACTGCAGCGGGCCGACGGCAGCCTGGCCAGCACCTACGCCTCCGGTTGGCGCGCCAGCGATTCAAGCAGCTGCCTGACGGGCAACGCTCAGATGAGCGATCTCTGGCAGGCGCTCTGGCTGCGCACCGGGCAGCCAGAATATCAACGCGCGGCGGATAAATCGCTGGAATTTGTGCGCCGGACGCAGGATTTATCCACCCCCAACCGCAATGTCCGCGGTGGGATCAGCGGCTCGCATCCCATTTATGGCAAATACGAGCGCTTCAAATATCCCGAATGGGCGGCCAAATTCTTTGTTGATGCCATTCTGCGCCGCAAGGCGGCTGAAACCGGTCGCCTGGATGAGTTGCTGCCCGGTTAACGGTTGCCAGAGAGCATACTCAATGACAACACTCTCGATCCTCCTGTTGGTTCTCCTGTTCCTGCCGTTTGCCTACCTGCTGGCGATGGCGCTGGCATCCATTCGCCCGGCCCGCGCGCTGGACTGGAAAGACCGGCCGGCCGCGACCCGCTTCGCGATCGCCATCCCGGCGCACAACGAGGATACGGTGATCGCCTCCACGGTGCAGCGCCTGCTGGCGTTGAATTATCCGCCCGAGCATTTCACCGTGCACATCGTCGCCGACCATTGCAGCGATCAAACCGCCATGCTGGCGCGACAGGCCGGCGCGGTGGTGCATGAACGCAACCTGGGCCCGCGCTCCGGCAAGGGGGCGGCGCTCACCTGGCTGTTTGAGCGCATCCTGCAAGACCCGGATGTGGATGCGGTGATCATTTTTGACGCCGACACGCGCGTGGACGCTGACTTTTTGCGCGTGATGGATGCCCGCCTGACAGGCGGCGCGCAGGTGGTGCAGGGCCAGCACCGCATCAGCAATCCGCACCAGGGCTGGTTTCCCGCGCTCACCTGGGCCATGTTCCTGATCGACAACCGCTATCAAAACCTGGGGCGGGCCAACCTGGGCTGGTCGGCCAAGCACATGGGCGATTCGATCTGCTTCCGCGCCGGGGTGCTGCGCCGCCTGGGCTGGGGCGAAGGGCTGACCGAAGATTACCAGTTGCGCCAGCGGCTGTTACTGGAAGGCACGCAGATTGCCTACGAACCGGCCGCGCTCGGGCTGGGTGAAGCCCCACTCACCTGGCACCAGGCGCGCGCGCAGCGGGCGCGCTGGCTGCGCGGCACCCGCGATGCCAGCCGACAGTTCGCCGGGCAGTTGCTGCGCGAAGGGCTCAAGCGTGGCGACGGCGCGCTGCTGGACGGAGCGCTGCAGGCGTACCTGCCGTCCTATTCGACGTTGACGCTGCTGGCTGTGCTTTTACTGGCGGCGCAGTTGATCTTTTACTGGGCAGGCGGACATATCGCTGCCTGGGCATGGATCGCCTGGGCGGTCTTTGTGGCTTTGTTGTACTTTTATCCCCTGTTCGGGCTGGCCCTGGAGAGAGCGCCGCTGCGCGCCTACCTTGCCATCCTGACCGGGCCCGTCTTTATGGTCTGGCGCACGTGGCTGGCTTTGCAGGCCCGCCTGGGACGGCGCGCCGTGACCTGGGTTCGCACCGCGCACGGCGGCGGACCCAAATAGGTGAAACCCTTATGAAAAATTTTATCCGGCGGAATGCTTTGCTGTTGATCTTGCTGCTCTCGCTGCTTTTGCGGGGTGCGGCGGCGGTGTACCTGGGTGATGAAGTTGTGGTGCTGCCCGGCACGTCGGACCAGTTGTCCTACCATCACCTGGCCCTGCGCGTGCTGGACGGACATGGTTTCAGCTTTGGCGAGGATTGGTGGCCGGCCACGCGCGCGGATGAGCCCACCGCGCATTGGAGTTTCCTTTACACGCTCTACCTGGTAGCCGTTTATGGAATTTTTGGGCCGCACCCGCTGGCCGCACGGTTGCTGCAGGCGGTGATCGTCGGGTTGCTTCAACCCTGGCTGATCTATCAACTGGGGCGGCAACTGTTCAACCAGAAGGTGGGGCTGTGGGCGGCCTTGCTGACGGCGGTGTACGCCTACTTTATTTACTACGCCGCCACCCTGATGACCGAGCCTTTTTACATTTCGGCCATTCTCGGCGCGCTGCTGCTGGCCATCCGCCTGGCGCGGCCGCCGGAAGTGCGCGGCAACCGCCTGCTGCTATCGCTGGCGCTGGGTTTGGTCCTGGGCATTGCGATTTTACTGCGCCAGCTTTTTCTGCTGTTTGTGCCCTTCCTGCTGGTCTGGATGTTCTGGGCCAGCCTGCGCGGGCATGCCCGCCTACGGCTGATTCACTACGCGCTGCCTGTGGCGGTCATTGGCGTGATGATTGTGCCTTTCAGTATTTACAATTTTCAGCGCTTTGACCAGTTTGTCCTGCTTAACACCAATTCGGGATTTGCCTTTTTCTGGGGAAACCATCCTTATTATGGTACGCAATTTCAATCCATTTTGAGCGAAGAAGAATATCAGTCGCTTTTGCCGGAGGATCAACTTTACCTGGATGAAGCCGCCCTGGATAAAGAGCTGCTGCGTCGGGGGATGCAATTCGTTTTCGAAAATCCGGGCCGCTACCTTCAATTGAGTTTGAGCCGCATTCCAGCTTACTTTGAGTTTTTACCCAAGGCAGAATCCGGCACGCTGAGCAACCTCAGCCGGGTACTGAGCTTTGGCATCCTGTGGCCGTTCATGCTGATCGGGCTGATCCTGGCATGGCGGCGGCGGTCGCACCGCTTTTGGGATGCGCTGGCAACGCCCAAATTCCTGCTGGTGTTGTTCGCTCTGGTCTATACAGGCATTCACGTGTTCACCTGGACGCTGATCCGCTACCGGCTGCCCGTGGACGCGGTGCTGCTGGTGTTCGCCGGCGTGGCTTTTGACTGGATTGCCACATTCCTGTTCAGCCGGGGAAAACAGCCCGGATGAAAATCTTATTCATCGTCCCCTACACGCCCAACCTGGTACGGGTGCGCCCGTACAACCTGATCCGCGCGCTGGCAGCCCGCGGCAACCAGGTCACCATGGCCACGCTGGCCACCGGCCCGGCCGACGAAGCCGATGTGCGCAGCCTGGAAGCCATCGGCGTGCGCGTCCTTCACGCCCCGCTGCCGCGCTGGCGCTGGATGCTGAATTGCGCGCTGGCGCTGCCCACGCGCTCGCCATTGCAGGCGGCGTATTGCTGGCAGCCGGCTTTGATGCGCGCGCTCCGGCAGGCCATGAAAGCAGAGAATTTCGATGTCGTTCACGTGGAGCACCTGCGCGGGGTGCGCTTTGGCCTGGGATTGCTGGACGGAGGGGCGCCGCCGGTGGTGTGGGACAGCGTGGATTGCATCACGCACCTGTTCCGGCAGGCCTCGCGCCAGGCGCGCCAGACGGTCAAAAAAGCCGTCACGTGCTTTG
>CALMIB010000477.1 GCA_937863945.1 uncultured Longilinea sp. | reverse complement strand
CTCCCCGGCAACCGGTGGAATCGCAGGTTCGTAAAATCGTTCCAAGGTTGCCCGGATCCGCAATCGAATCGAGGGCTACCCAACAATCGCCGGGGGCAATGGTTACCGAAGCAAGCTCGTTCCATTTTTGTTTCAGCACCGCAGCAATTCCTTGCGGACCTTCCTTTAATGAAAAGTTCTCGAAGACCTGGCGGCTGACCTCCACAATTTCGCCACTCTTCTGGCGATACCGATTCACAAGATTCTGACCGTATTCCGAGATCAGCAGCTCCGGCGCGATGATTATCCGTTGGACAGGTTCACCCCGGTCCAACGCTTCGCCGACGATTCGCAACCCCTCGATGTAATATTCGCCGCTTGCGATTCGGGATTTCCGATCGCGCAACCGGCGAATTTCCTTGATCTGCGGGTTCGATGTGCTGGTAATGATCATAGGGTTTCAGGCTTCTTCGATAAAATGCTTCAGGCGGTAGCTGTGCAAATGGCAGATGGCGACAGCCAGCGCATCGGCGGCATCGTCGGGTTTTGGCACGCTCTCCAAATTAAGCAGCGCCTTCACCATTTGCTGAACCTGGTTCTTATCGGCCCCACCGTACCCGGCAACAGACTGCTTGATTTCCATGGGTGTATATTCGCCCACCGCCAGGCCGTTTTGTGCAAGCGCCAGCAGCGCCACGCCGCGCGCCTGCCCCACCGTGATCGCCGTGGTGACATTGCGCGAGAAAAAAAGTTTCTCCACCGCTGCACTTTCCGGGCGGTGGAGAAGGAGAATTTTGCTTAATTCGTCAAACAGCATGACCAGGCGCTGCTCTTGAGAAAGCCCGGCCGGCGTGAGGATGGCGCCAAAATCAACCACTTCCAATCCCTGGGCGGTATCACGCACCAACCCAAACCCGGTGGTTGCCGTTCCAGGGTCGATCCCAATTACCAACACTGGCTATTCGGCCTCCAGGGCCGCCATCGCCTCCTCGGAGATCTTCAGATTGGAAAAAACGTTTTGAACGTCGTCCAAATCCTCAATCGATTCAATCGCGCGCATGGCCTGAAGCGTATCCGGAACGGATAATTCCAATTCCTGGTTGGCTACATAACGCAGTTCGGCATTATCGGGTTGAATGCCCGCGTTGCGCAGCGTGTCCATCAGCGTCTTGAACGATTCGACCGGGCCGACAATTTCGATTTCGTCGTCTTCCAGGGTCACATCATCCGCGCCACCTTCCACGGCCAGCTCGAAAATCTTATCAAAATCGTGTCCGGCCGCGGGGATCGAGAAGAATGCAATCCGGCGGAACTGCCAGGCCACTTCGCCCGAGGAGGACATGCGGCCGCCCAGCCGGGTGAGCATGTGGCGCAGATCGGCAACCGTGCGGTTCCGATTCTCAGTAACACATTCGACAATTAAAGCCACGCCATTGGAGCCAAAACCTTCATAGAAAACCTGCTCAAACACGACGCCATCTTTGCTTTCGCCGGTACCACGCTTGATCGCGCGTTCGATGTTTTCTTTCGGCATGCTTTGGGCGCGCGCTTTGTCAACCGCAATCCGCAGACGGAAATTCGAGTCGATGTCTCCGCCACCTTCCCGCGCCGCCATCACAATTTCACGCGTCAAACGGGTAAACAACTGGCCTTTCTTGGCATCGCTTGCGCCTTTCTTTCTTTTAATGGTCGCCCAATGGGAATGACCTGACATACTTGCATCTCCTTTAACAAACCAGCTTGTGGCATTTCTCAAGTTTTGCGAATTATACCATTTTTCCCTGTACGCGGAAGCTTGCGCAAAAAGTTTATCTTTCAGGGCTTTCGCCAGGACTGTTTATTGATTAACAGTATTGCAAGGACAGTTGAAAATAACAGGTCAGTTGATAGAATATAACCAATTCATAACCTATTGTTTAATATTCGGTTTAGAAACCTAACCACTTTGTATATGACCCGTTTCCTGGTTCTTTTCAGTCTCCTGGCCGCCTTATTCACGCCGCTTCATGCGCTGCCCGCCGTTGACGCTTATGTCCCGCAAACGGGCGCTATAGCCCGATCCGACGCATACAGCGAAGATCGTGCACAGGCTCAATCCCTGACCGAATTTATTCCCACGGTCCGCAATGGGAATGCCGGCCAGCTCGTCGGCGTTTTTGCCAACAACGCATTTGCCTTCAAAATCGTCCAGCAGCCCGCATCCAATCCAGGCTTTGTGTCGGAAGAACCGGAAGTGGTGACCGAATTCTCGATGGCGGCAAACTATGGAACAATCGGTTTGTTAGCCCATAATACAGCTGCC
>CALMIB010000476.1 GCA_937863945.1 uncultured Longilinea sp. | reverse complement strand
CGTTAATGGCAATGTGTTAAACTGGAAGGACCATTTGCTTGAAACCCTCAACAGGCTGGTGAATGATGGCTACGATCCTGATCGTTGAAGATGAAATCGAGCTGGTGAAAATCCTGCGCTCTTACCTGGAAGCAGCGGGCTACACTGTTGTCACCGCGTCGCGAGGCGACCAGGGATTGGCTCTGTGGGAAAAACAGCACCCTGATCTGGTGTTGTTGGATCTCAACCTGCCGGGAATGGATGGACTGGATGTGGCGCGCAGCATCCGCCGCAAGGATGAAACGCCCATCATCATGGTGACTGCCCGCGTGGAGGAAACCGACCGGCTGATTGGCCTGGAGCTGGGCGCGGATGACTATTTGACCAAACCCTACTCTCCCCGCGAGGTGGTGGCGCGCGTGCGCGCCGTCCTGCGGCGGGCGGGGTCTGCCAGAACGACAACCGCGGTGCTGCGCCTGTCGGACTTGACGATCGACCTGGAGGCGCATTCGGTGGAGCGGAACGGCGCCCGGATTGAATTGACGCCGACTGAATTCAACCTGCTGGCCGCCATGGCTGACCAGCCCGGGCGGGTGTTCAACCGGTTGCAGTTGCTGGAAGCCGTGCAAGGCACCGCCTATGAGGGTTACGAACGCACCATTGATGCGCATATCAAAAACCTGCGGGCCAAGCTGGAAGTCGATCCCAAGGAGCCCCGCTATATCGAGACAGTGTTTGGGGTTGGCTACCGGATGAGAAAGGATTAACTATGCGCGTGCGATTGATTCTGGCTTTTGGCCTGGTAGCATTGATCCCCATCCTCGCGATCACGGTATTTGCCCGGTTGGGCGTGGCGCGCCAGGTGGAAACCTATATGACCAGCGGCGGCATGGTCGGTCTCGACGGCCTGGTCACCTCGCTGCGCGATTATTATGCCGCGAACCAAACCTGGGAAGGCGCGGACAGCCTGCTGCAAAGCATGCACGGCAATCCAGGCCGAGGCATGGGCGGGATGATGGGGCAACGCCTGCGCTTGATTGATGCGGACCGCAAGGTGGTTTACGATACTGCCGGTGTTCAAACAGCGGGCACTTTGATCGACGGGCGCGAATTGGCTGATGCCGCCCAGATTCGCAATGCCAGGGGGCGCATCATCGGATACCTGTGGGCGGAAGGCGGGCTGGGGGGCAATTCCGGCTCAGGGCAGCGCCTGGTGGAACGGCTAAACAATATTTCCCTGCTCAGCGGGGCGGTCGCGCTGGCGATTGCAATGATTCTTGCGCTGCTGCTGGGAAGCTGGATTGCCAACCCTTTGCAAAAGCTTGAAAAAGCAGCCAATCAGATGGCACGCGGCGATTTATCGCAACGAGTGGCGGTCAAAGGTGACGACGAACTGGCTGCGTTGGGCCAGAGCTTCAATCAAATGGCGCAATCATTACAGGAATCCGAAGCGCGCCGGCAGGCCATGACCGCGGACATTGCGCACGAATTGCGCACGCCGCTGGCGGTCCAACGGGCGCAAATGGAAGCCATGCAGGATGGAATCTATCCCCTGGATGCGGCAGGGCTGCAGGTGGCCTTGGACCAGAACAGCCTGCTTTCCCGTCTGGTGGAAGATTTACGCATTCTGGCACTGGCGGACGCGAAGGAATTGCGGCTCGAGCAAACTGCCGTGGATTTGCGTCAGTTGGCGGCCAATGTTTTGTCACGCTTTGAACCGGCGGGCCTGGATCGCTCGATTCGCTTCTCGCTCGAAGCGGCGGAAATCCCTGCAATCCGCGGCGATCCTCTGCGGATCGAGCAAATTCTCACCAACCTGCTTGCCAACGCGGTGCGATATTCTCCGCAGGGTGGCGTGATTCGCATGGCAATCCTCCACCAGGGAGCCAATGTGACACTCAGCGTGCATGACAGCGGACCGGGCATACCTGAATCGGTGTTGCCGCACCTGTTTGAGCGCTTCTACCGCGCAGATCGCAGCCGCAGCCGCGATGTGGGCGGCAGCGGACTTGGACTGGCTATCGCGCGCCAATTGGCCGTCCTGATGGGCGGCAGCTTATCCGCGGCCAACCATCCGCTTGGCGGGGCTGTGTTCACGTTGGTGCTTCCCGTGAACGCATAATGTGATAAAATAGAACAATTGATCTCTTTTGTGGCGATGGTTGATCTGAGACGAGAGGAAGCTCATGGATTTCAAGCTGCATGCTCCCTACGAGCCGACCGGCGATCAGCCGGAGGCAATTCGCCAGTTGGTGGACGGCGTCCGGTCAGGATACAAACATCAGGTGCTCTTAGGCGCGACCGGAACCGGCAAGACCTTTACCATTGCCAATGTCATCGCGCAGACGAAATTGCCCGCGTTGGTGATGGCGCATAACAAGACTCTGGCTGCGCAACTGTACGCGGAATTCAAAGAGTTCTTTCCAGAAAACGCGGTGGAGTATTTTGTCTCCTATTACGATTATTACCAGCCTGAAGCTTATGTTCCACAGCGCGACCTTTACATCGAAAAAGAAACCGAAATCAACGAGGAGATTGACCGGTTGCGGTTGGCCGCGACCAAAGCGCTCATGTCGCGGCGGGATGTGATCATTGTCGCGTCGGTATCCTGCATTTACGGCCTGGGCGACCCGGCAGCGTATGGCAACGTCATCATCTCTCTGGAGCTGGGGGGCCTGTACCGGCGCAACGCGTTGTTGCGTCAACTGGTCGAGAGCCAGTATCAGCGCAACGATATGGACCTGAGACCGGGCACGTTCCGCGTTCGAGGCGACACGCTGGAAGTTTTCCCGGCGTATGAAGACCGGCAGGCTTACCGCATCACGTTCTTTGGGGATGAGATCGAGCGCATGCTCGCGGTCAACCCGGTGACCGGCGAAATTTTGGACACGCCCACGAAAATTGAAATTTATCCGGCCAAGCATTATATTGCCCAGGAAGACCGGCTGAAGAAAGCCATTAATGACATTGAAGCTGAACTGGAGCAGCAACTGGCTTATTTCAAAGCCAAGGATAAGTATCTTGAAGCGCAGCGCATCGAACAGCGCACGCGTTACGACCTGGAAATGCTGCGCGAGGTCGGCTATTGTTCCGGGATCGAAAACTACTCGCGCCACCTCGATCAACGGCCGGCAGGATCGGCGCCGTGGACGTTGATCGACTACCTGCCCAGCGAGTATTTGCTTGTGCTGGACGAATCGCATATGACCGTGCCGCAGATCCGCGGCATGTACAACGGGGATCGAAACCGCAAAACGACATTGGTCGAATACGGTTTCCGGCTGCCGTCTGCCGTGGATAACCGCCCGCTCAAGTTCGAAGAATTCGAACAGCACATGGGTTACACCATCTACACCTCCGCCACGCCGGGACCGTATGAGCTGCAACGCAGGGAGCAATTGGTGGAACAAATCATCCGGCCAACGGGTTTACTTGATCCGCAGGTCGAGGTGAGGCCCACGCAGGGACAGGTGGATGATTTGGTAAAGGAAATTCGCCAGCGCACCGAACGGGGCGAACGGGTCCTGGTCACCACGCTGACCAAACGCATGGCGGAGGATCTGACCGATTACCTGATGGAACTGGGCATCAAGGTTCACTACCTGCACTCCGAAGTTGAAACGCTGGAGCGAATTGGCATCCTGCGGGACCTACGCCTGGGCGTTTTTGACGTCCTGGTGGGCATCAACCTGCTGCGTGAAGGCCTCGACCTGCCTGAGGTGTCGCTGATTGGCATCCTGGACGCGGACAAGGAAGGTTTTCTGCGGTCCGGCACGGCGTTGATTCAGACGATTGGCCGGGCCGCGCGAAACGTCAACGGCCGGGTGATCATGTACGCCGACCGGATGACCGATTCGATGCAGATGGCAATCCAGGAAACGAACCGGCGGCGCGCCAAACAGAAAAAATACAATGACGATCACGGCATCGAACCGGTGACAATCGTCAAGGCCATCCACGACCTGACCGAACGGTTGGGCGCCGCCCAGGTGGCTGAAGCACGCGGCGAATATACGACCAGGGAGGGCCGCCCGGCAGGCATCCCGCGCAAGGAAATCCAGCGCATGATCTCTGAGATGGAAAAGGAAATGAAGCAGGCTGCCAGGGACCTCGAATTTGAGCGCGCGGCGGTACTGCGCGACCAGATCTACGGCCTGCGCAACCTGATGGCCGAAGATGAGAATTTATCGCCCTGGCAGCGAGCAAAGCTGCTGGCCGGCGAGGAAGAATAGCTTATTCGCTCGGCGCGACGTTGAAGCGCGTGTAGGCTCCGCTGGATGGATTCCAGTCGATCTTAACGTCCGAGACGAAGGCCGAGGACGGCCCGCGGCGCAATTTTTCCAATAGTTGCTCCAGCGCTTCGCGGGGGCCCTCGGCGAGCACTTCCACCCGGCCGTCCCATTTATTCCGCACCCAGCCGGTCAGCGCCAACGCATCCGCGGTGTTCTTGACGAAATAGCGGTAGCCGACGCCCTGCACCTGTCCATCCACCAGCGCGTGCAGTTGAGCGTGATCGCTGCCACTCACAGCGGTTTTCCCTCGGGCCTGGGGCGGGCGATTGCCAGAACCAGCGGCGCAAGCAATACCAGGAGGGCAATGAACAGGTACGGGGACAAAGCCCTCATGGCTGTAGCCACGGGGCTGACGGATAGCGTGTGGCCGTGCCAGTCGTTTTCAAGTTCTGAAAGCGAGATTCCCAACCCGGTCTGAACGCCTTCCCTGCACCCCAGTCCAACCTGATACTGGCGCAGCAGGTTGACCAAGCCGGTGCTGCCGTAGGTCTGATACAGGTAGCGGACAAAGGAAGCGGACTGCGCATAGGCAAGAAATGCGCTGCCTGCATCCCGTGGAAAGGCGCTGCACAGGCTTTCCATGGGGATCAGGCTGTCTTTTTGTTGCGCGGTTTCCAGCACGCGGGCGTAATCGGCATTTGGGTACAGTTCAGCGATTGAGGCAATCCCTTCACGCAACCAGACGGGCACGTTGCTATACTGGGATCCGACCAATTCATATTCCAGGATATGCATGATCTCATGCGGAAGCTGGCGTTCCAGTTCCAGGGAGCGCTCGGGGCTTTCGGGGATGGATAGCAGGATCACCTTCAGGTCTGGGCTG
>CALMIB010000475.1 GCA_937863945.1 uncultured Longilinea sp. | reverse complement strand
CTGGCCGCCGCCCTCGAATCAGCGCTGGCGCTGCGCGGCGCGCTGCTGGATGTGCTGACGCGCTTGGGCGCGCCGGTGCAGGTGCTTCCGCCGGTGCTGCCCGCCGAAACGCTGGCCGCGCTGAGCGAGGAATTGCCGCTGCCCGCCGCCGTTGAACCCGAACCGGTGCTGGAATCGAGCGCGGACGCCGAAGCGCTGGGTGAACTGCTCAGCCGCCCGGCCGCGGTGTTGAAAGAGGACGAGGTGGATGCCTTCTGGTCCGCGGCCGGCGAGAACGCGACCGGTGCCGCGCTGCATCCCGACGCATTGACCTACGATCAGGCGCGGCAGTTGGGGCTGGCCCCCGATGAAGGCAGCGCTTCCGGCGAGAGTAACCGCACGGCATCTGGATGATCTGTGAATTCTGTGTTAAAATCAAATCCGCTTTTCTTGGGGCATGGTGCAACGGCAGCACACCAGACTTTGGATCTGTGGATCTTGGTTCGAGTCCAGGTGCCCCAGCCTGATGGATCGGTTGTGTTGGAGGATAACATTCAAGCTCAGAACGGCGCAAACGAGCCTGACGCGGCAGTGACGGCAGCGCGAGGCTCGTTTGCGCTTTAAGCACCGGGAGTGACCGCATGAAGATTTCGAGTGTAATCCTGGCCGCCGGGCACGGCACGCGCATGAAGTCGGACCTGCCCAAGATGCTGCACCCGCTGGCCGGCAAGCCGCTGGTGATGCACGCGCTGGCCGCCGCCGCCGCGCTGGCGGACGAGCCGCCGGTGGTGGTGGTGGGGCACGGCGAAGATTCGGTGCGCCGGGCGGTGGGCGGCGCGGCGCGCTTCGCGCTGCAGGAAAAACAGCTCGGCACGGCCAACGCCGTGCAGGCGGCCGAAGAATTGCTGGGGCATGAAAACGGGTTGATCCTGGTGACGTACGCGGACATGCCGCTGCTGAAGAGCGACACCCTGCGCCGCCTGGTGGCGATGCAGTTGGAAAACCCCGGCCCGGTCACCATGCTGAGCGTGGTGCTGGACGATCCGCACGGGTTTGGCCGCGTGATCCGCGCGCCCGACGGCAGCGTGGCGGCGATTGTCGAAGAGGCGGTGGCCAACCCCGAACAACTGGCCGTGCGCGAGCTGAACGCCAGCGCCTTCGTTTTCCGCGCCGGGTGGCTGTGGCCGGCGCTGCGCCGGGTGCGCATGTCGCCCAAGGGCGAGTATTATCTGACCGACGTGGTGGAAATCGCCGTGGCCGATGGGTTGCAGGTGCGCGCCTACTGCACCCCCGACCCGACCGAGGCGGTGGGCGTCAATACGCGCGTGCACCTGGCCGAGGTCGAAACGATCCTGCGCCGCCGCATCAACGAAGCCTGGATGCTGGCGGGCGTGACCCTGATCGACCCGGCGGCAACCTACATCGAGCCGGAGGTCGAAATCGGGCGCGATACGCTGATTCACCCCAACACCGCGCTGCGCGGGAACACCCGCGTCGGCGCGAATTGCGTGCTGGGGCCCAATACAACGATTGTGAACAGCCGGGTCGGCGCGGGCTGCGCGCTGCCCGCCGCGATGGTGGAAGAGGCTGATGTGGCGGCCGGTACTCATGTGGCCCCGTTTACCCACCTGAAGGGCGAACGGGCCGGAGAAACAGGACGAGATGGACGAAGATAGTATTGTCTGGCTGGTGGCGGGCGCCGTTTTGGCGCTGGACCTGCTGTTCGCGCTGGTGCGGGCCTCGCTGGTTAACGCGCGCTTGCCCCAAATGATGAACCTGGCCGCCCAGGAAGACCGACCGGGCAGCCAGCGCACGTTGAAACTGCTGGAACGGCCCAGCCTGCGCATGACGCTGCGCTTTTCGGTTGTGTTGACCCATTTCGTGCTGCTGGCCGCGCTGCTCTGGCAGTTCACCCGCGCGGTGGCGCCGCTGCAAAGCTGGCAAATGCTGCTGGCGGGCGCGGCCGCGGCGCTGCTGCTGCCGCTGCTGGAAACGACGGTGGAAGGCATTGCCCTGCGCAACCCCGAAACCTGGGCCTTGCGCTTGACCGGCATCGCGCAGGCGATCGATGTGATTTTCCGTCCGGTGGGCGCGCTGATGCTGGCTTTCAGCAACTCGCCCAGCCAGTCGGGCCGCCAGATGGGCACCGTAACCGACGATGAACTGAAGACCTGGGTGGAGGTGGGCCAACCCGACGGCGGCAGCCTGGACCAGGGCGAGCGCCAGATGATCTATTCCATCTTCCGCTTTGGCGACACCCTCTGCCGCGAGGTGATGGTGCCGCGCATCGAGGTGTTGGCGCTGGAGGGTGATACCACCATCCAGGAGGCCACGCGCGCGCTGGTGGCTTCGGGCCATTCACGCATCCCGGTGTTCGAGGAAAGCATCGACAACGTGGTGGGCATGCTGTACGCCAAGGATTTGCTGCGCCTGCACCTGGAAACCGGGCAGGAGCAGACCATCCGACCGTACGTGCGCCCGGCGTATTTTGTGCCCGAATCCAAGAAGGTGGATGATTTGCTGGCCGAGATGCAATCCAAGCGCGTGCATATTGCCGTGGTGGTGGACGAATACGGCGGCGTCGCCGGGCTGGTGACGCTGGAGGACAGCGGCGAGGAGATCGTCGGGGAAATCCGCGACGAGTACGACCAGGCTGAGGATATTTTGTTCCAGCAGATCGGC
>CALMIB010000474.1 GCA_937863945.1 uncultured Longilinea sp. | reverse complement strand
AAAAGTATGGGCATCACGCCAGTCGCGCCCCGCCTGGCAGGGTTCCCGCTGGCGTTAAAACCCCCGCCGCCCCGGTCGGGAACCGACAATTTATTCATCCATCTTCCCCTGGAGCCCACCATGGCCTCACCCATTCAATCCTACCGCCCCGAGATCAAGATCGAGATCCTCGACAACGACATCACCATCAATCTGGGTGACGTCGGCTCCTGCACCATCCGCAAGAACCTCTATCAGCCGGCGGGGGAGTTCCAATTGATCTTCCCCGACCTGCCGGTAAAAGGCTGGTTCACCGAAGACGGCGGGAGCATGGAGATGGAATCGCTGTATGGCCTGGTCAATCCGATGGACCGCATTTGCATCTGGATGCGCCGCTGGCGGGATGATTGCCTAACGGTTGGCCCTTGGGTGCCGGTGCTGACCGGCTTCGTGCGCTCGGTGGGGCGGGATGAGCAAGTTGGACCCGATGGGCGCCCTCAGCGTCAGGTGGTGATTGCGGGCCATGACTGTGGGGCGGTGTTCCTGATGGAGCAGGTGTCCGTCCTGATTTCGTATCAAAACGAGACCTTCAATGTACCGCCAATGGGCGACCCGAATTTTAACCCCCTGGCCTGGCTGCGCGAATATGGCTTGCAATCAAAAACCATGAAGGTGGAAGATTTCATTTGGGATGTCGCCACCAAAACGACCTTGCCGATTATGAAAACGGCAAAATTTGAGTTTCAAAAACAGTGGTACGTCAAAAAAGGCACAGTTTTGCCGTGGAGTGCCTTTTCTGAGGAGGGGGCGATCTGGGAATTACTGTATCGTTACAGCGATATGCCCTGGAATGAACTATTCGTGCGTGAAAATCGCAACATGTTTCCCGACATGGCGGAACGCTGCCCAGTTGGATCAAAGGCCGGGATTTACGAACCTCGGTTATTGAATCCCGAACTGGTCTTCCGTCCGACCCCGTGGCTTGATATCGACGAGAACCCGCTACCCGACGTGGACATGAAGAGTGTCACCATGTGGAACATCGACATGAAGCACGTGGTGGCCTTACGCGCCCACCGCGATGACGCGGAACTGGTCAATCATGTGTGGGTGCAGACCCCGCTGATGACCGCAGCCGCCCTGACGCAAACGGTGAAGAATATTCGTGGCCTGGTGAATGCCGATACCCGCGACAAATTCGGGGATCGTTCGCAGATTCTCGCCACCAGGTTGCAGCATACGGATCTGAAGCACGCCCCAATCAATCTACCCAAGGACGAGCAACGTGCCGCCGAGGAGAAAACCGAGTCCTGGTCCCGCGACCGCCGCGACTGGCTACTTAAAGCCCAGAACCGCATCCACGACTTCGAGCGCGGCAGTATCACCATGAAGGGCTACCCGATGATGCGCGTGGGCGATTACTTCCGCCTGCAT
>CALMIB010000473.1 GCA_937863945.1 uncultured Longilinea sp. | reverse complement strand
AGGGTGGTGAAAAAACGACTGTAGATGTTCTTCCATCGGATCCAACGGAGCAGAATTATTCGGCATGGTCATCCTCCCAGGACGCGCGAAGTTTTTCAAGCAAACGGTGATGCGCCATTTTTACGGCGCCGGTGGTGCGGCCCAACAACCTGGCAATTTGCGGAAATTCAAGGTCGGCGGCGTAGCGCAGGCGCAGCAGCTCCAGTTCGGCCCCCGAAAGCGCGCGCAGCAGCGCGTTGAGGCGCGCGCGCTCTTCGGCGGTTTGCGCGGGAGTCAGCGCGGGCAGCGTCTCGAGCAGGTCCAGCTCGGGCAGGCCGGCGCGGTGGTGGTCGGCGCAGCGACGGCGGGCAATGGCAAACAACCAGGCGGCAAAGTGACCCTGCGGGCGGTAGCGCGGCAGCGCTTGCAGCGCATCCAGAAAGACCTGATGGGTCACATCCTCGGCTTCGGCGCTTGTGGCGACTCGAAAGCGGCAGTAGCGGTAAACACGCGGCAGGTAGCGCCGGTACAGTTCGCCGAAGTGCGCCGGATCCTGCCGGCTGCGCAGGGCCAGTTCGTCATCGGAAAGCGGGGGTGGGGTGGGTGGTGGTTCAGTCATGAAGATAGCCGGCCTGTCAAAAGCAGTATATGAATCATATCGGGAAAAAGGCTCAAAGGTAACAATAGCTTACCGGGGAAACCGGCTTTTAATTATAGTATGCGTATAGCCTATTCTTAAATATTGAAGCCCGATTAAATACGATCCTGCCGGAGCGTTCCGGCAGGATTGTTTTGCAGGGGGTAAATTCTTAATGGATATTGTTGGCCCAGGGATTTTCAGCCCGCGGGATGATTTCTCCACCGGTCATGCGCTGGTTGCCGTTGTCATGGCACTGGCTGCAATAGTCCACCTGTTCGCCGTGCGAAATGTGGCAGGTGGTGCATTTTACATCGGGCCAGTGGCTTAAATGCGGGTTGCGAATGAGGTAGTCGGTGCGCGCGGCATGGTATTCCATCGAAATATGGCATTGCATGCACATTTCATCGCCGAATTTTCGGCGCGGCATGCTTTCATCATAATTGCCGGTGACATACTTAATCCCGCTGTTGATTTCCGCGAGGATGGTGTAATCGGAATGGCAGTCCTTGCAGCCCACATTGGCCTGCGCATGAACGGCATCCATCGTATGGCCGTTCAGGTAGGAATCCACATGCTCCTGCATATTGTGGCAGTTTGCGCAAAACCTGGGATTGGTTTCACTTTCATTGATAATCGCCATGCTGCCGAGGGATACCGCGATGACGGCCACGATGACAATATTGGCAATTATGCTGATTTTGAACCAATTGACCTTTTTCTTTACCCTGGTTGCATCCTTTTCAAGCGGTTGTTCCTGTTCCTGTTCAGGTTTGGGTTTGGGTTTGGCCATGAAATTTTAGCTCCGTTTCCTTGCTGTGCTTCGTCTGAAAATGCCCGGAGGAAAATAACAGAATCGTCAGGCCGGGGAAAGCGTTACCCCGGCCTGGATGCAATCCACTGCTAAGCGACATCTTCCAGCGCGACCACGTGACGGCCGGCGACCATGCCAAACACGCCGCCGGCGGCCAGGGTGCCGCCGCCGCCCGGATAGCCCGCGCCCATCACTGAGCCGGCTGTGTTGCCAATGGCATACAAGCGCGGAATGATCTGCCCCCAGACATTCAAGACCTGGGCGTTGGCATTCACCCGCAGGCCGCCGTTGGTGCCGCAGGTGCCCGGCATGTATTTGGCGCCGTAGAAGGGACCCTTTTCAATGGGCGCCAGGCAGTTATTTTTCAGGTCGGTGCGTGTTCCGGTCAGGTCGCCGGAGGTGCTGGTGTCCAGGTCAAATTCGCCGCGGTGCCACATCGGGTCCACGCCGTTGAGCGCGTTTTCGTTAAAGACCGCCAGGGTGGCTTCCAGGCCCTTCCAGTCGATGCCCAGCTTTTTGCACAGCTCTTCCAGGCTGTCGGCCTTGACGATCCAATCGGGCACCACGCCCAACTGATTGTTGGAACCCGGCATGAAATACCGCTCGACATAGTTCGAGTCGACAATCCAGTAGGCCGGGATGTTGCGGTACTCAAAGTTCCCCGAATCATAGGTGTAGAAAGCGCGCTGGAAAAGCTCATAGGCAGCCGATTCGTTGCCGAAGCGCTCGCCGTATTTATTGACAACGACGGCATTGGGTTTGCCGCGGTAGGTAATCCAGTCCACTTCGCCCTTCAGCGTGCCCTCTTCCAACGGGAAGGCCGGCAGGCCCCAGGATTCGTTCATATTGCGCAGGTCGGCGCCCAGGGCCATGCCCATAATCTGGCCGTCGCCGGTGTTGGTGTTGACCGCATTGCTCACGTAGATCGGGCCGCGCAGGAAGGCGGTGGTCATTTCCTTGTTGTGGTCAAAGCCGCCGGTGCCCAGGATGACGCCTTTGTGGGCTTTGATGGCTATATCCGCGCCGCCTGAGGTGGCGATCAGACCCACCACTTCGCCGGCTTCGTTGGTGACCAACTGCTTGCCGGCCGTATCCAGCATCACCTCGATGCCCATTTCATCGCACAATTCGCGCAGCCTTTGCCAGGTTCCCATCCCGCGCAGGGATTTTCCATCGCGGAAGGGCCGGATCGAACGCCCAACCGGCCGGTAACCGGCCACCTGGTAGTAATCATTGACGTTGGGGCCCACTTCCCAGGTAATGCCGACGGTATCGCGCATCCATTCGGCAAAGACGGGCGAGTAGTCGAGGTAGGCATTGATCAACTCATCGGTGGATTGGCCTTCGGTGATGATTTTCAGGTATTTGAAAGCATCCTCGCGGTTGTCCTCGATGCCGGCGTCCTTCATGGCATAGTTCATGGGCAGCCAGAAAATGCCGCCCGAAAGTGCTGAGGTGCCGCCAAAGCCGGGGCCTTTTTCAATGACCAGCACCGAGTTGGCGCCGGCTTCTTTGGCCGCAATGGCGGCGGTTGCCACGGTGCCCGAACCAACCACCAATACATCCACTTCCTTATCCCATTTGATGTTGGCAGCCGAACTTGATTCTGCCTTGGGTGAACAGGACGACAGGGTGGTGGCAGCCAGCGCGCCAATGCTGATCATGGCTGATTTTTTCAAGAACGTGCGGCGCGATACCAGTTTGGGTTCATTCTCCGGCGTGCTCATCGTGCTCTCCTTGAGTTTTCATTGCAATGGGGATTTGGGAAAAAAAGAGATTGCCGCCAGGCGGCCTTTTCATGTACTCTGGCCCTGCATACGTTTGGTATGGAGACAATTTCAGTATAGTGAATATTTTCTCAATCTACATTATGTAAACGATGCGTTTAAGCTTAAACAAAAGCTGAGGCTTTAAACAGCACTCGTTTAAGCTGCAATTGTTTAATCCGATTGTTTAAGCGCGGAGATTATGAATCGGCGGGGGGAACGAGCTTGTGGTTGACGGCGTACAGCACCAACTGCGAGCGGTTGGAAAGATTCAGCTTGCCCAGTATGTTGCTGACATGCGCCCGCACGGTGGCTTCCTGGATACCGAGCTTCTGGGCGATTTCCTTGTACAATGCGCCCTGGGCCACCCACTTCACGATCTCGATTTCACGGTCTGTGAGAGCCAACGCGCTTTCGGCGGGTGTCCGCGTTTGATCGCGCAGGTCGCGCTGCAACCGGCGCGTAATGGCAGGCGAAAGGATGGGCTGGCTGTTGTACAGGGTGCGGATGGCGTTCAGCAGTTCCGCGGGGGGGCGGTCTTTGTAAATAAAGCCGGCTGCCCCGGCCTTGACGGCGGTATAGACGCTATCTTCTTCGGTAAAACTGGTCAAAATGAGAACCTGGGCATCCGGGTTGGCAGCGATGATCTGACGGGTGGCTTCAACGCCGTCCATCTGCGGCATCATCAAATCCATCAGGATGACATCCGGCTTGAGCTGGCGGGCCATTTCCACGGCTTCGAGGCCATTTTGCGCCTCGCCGATCACGCTCAATTCCGGGTCGAGATTAATTTCAGCGGAAATTCCGCGCCGGACAATTGGATGGTCATCCACAACCAGCACCCGAATGGTGGCTTTGGTCATGCGGCAGGTTCCTTTCGGCGGCGGGCAGGTTTCACAGGCTGCACCGGCACGCTCAGCTTGACGCGGGTACCGCTTTTCGGATGCGACTCGATCACCAGCAGGCCGTGGATGCGATTGCAGCGTTCCTGCATGGTGGCCAGTCCCAGCCCGCCAATCGGTTTTTGCGAATGGTCAAAGCCGATGCCATTGTCTTTGATGACCAGTTCGATCTTTTTGGGAGTGGCCGTCAGGGTAACATTCACCTCACTGGCGCGGGAGTGCTTGAGCGAATTATTCAGCGCCTCGGTGGCAATCCGGTACACTTCCAGGTCAAAACCGCGCGGGATGTTTTCCTCGCCGGTGACCCGCAGCGACGTGCGCAGGTTGGCGCGCTTTTCCACGGTGTTGAGGCGCAGCTCCAGCGCGCCGGCCAGCCCGATGGTTTCCAGGGCAACCGGGCGCAGTTCGAACAGCATTAAGCGCATCTCTTTCAACGCCTGCAGGGTGACATTGCCGATTTCCTGCAGGGTTTTTGAGAGTTCGGGATAGGCTTTAACCTTGAGGAGCTTGTTGCCGACATCCGCGGCCAGCACCAGCACATACAGCGATTGAGAAACCGAATCATGCAGCTCGCGCGCCAGGCGCTGACGCTCTTCGAAGATGAGGGCTTCATTTTCACGCTTGCGCTGCGAGGTCGTTTCCAGCGCCAGGCCGATTTGATCGGCGATGGTGCGGATGAGCTGAATTTGCCCGCCGTCCAGCACCAGGCTGCTGCCGCTGAACAGGCTCAGCACGCCGATAGTGTTTTCTTTGACCCGGATGGGAACGCCCAGGTAATCGTACAACTGCACTTGCTCGCGCGTGCCTTCGGCGATGGACTGTGATTTGAGCCGCTGAATGGAGAGGATTTTTTGCTCCTGGAAGACTTTTTCCCACAGGTTTTCGGCCGCGCCAGAAAGGAGCAGATAATTGTTCAGCCCGGCCGGAAATGCCTGCTCCGCTGCAACCTTGAGGCGGCGCTCGCTCAGATCCAGCAGGTGAATCACGCCGGTCTCGCATTGAACGGCTGCCAGGGTGACGGCCAGCGATCTGGCGAGCAGGGCGTGGCTGTCGGTTTCTTCGCTGGCAATCGTCATCACTTCATAGAGTATCTTCAGTTCCTTTTCCTGCTGTTGAAGGTTCTGTTCCAGTTGTTCCATCAGCAGAATGCGGTGCAGGGTGTTGCTGCTCGATTCGACGAAGGCGCTGATGACCTGCTCATCTTCATTCAGGATTTCATGCTCATCGCGCGCTCCCAGGAAAAGCACGCCGACGATCGTCTCGCCGGTGTGCAGGGGCGCCACCACCAGCGACTTGACGCCCTGCCCGTGGATGTAGGAACAAAACCGGCAGCCCGGATGGCTGGTTTGTTCGTTCAGGGCCATGCGCCGCAGTTGGTTGGCTTCCATGATTTTAAACAGGAATGGATCGTGTTCCGGGGTCAAGCGCGGGGGAGGCGCTTCGGTTTTTCCGAGGCTGATGGCATAGTGCAGTTCATTATCCTGCAGCAGGTACACCCCGGCCACATCCACCTCGGTGACCTTTTGAATTTGATCCGCCAGAATTTCGGTCACTTCGCGGGTGGTGCTGGCTTTGCGCAGCGCAACGCTCAGTTGTCTCACTTCCTGCATCCGGCGCATATATTGTTCCAGCGCCTGCGCCCGCTGCCCGGCTGTTTTTTCCAGGACTGCATTTGCCCGGATGAGCTCGCTCTGGGCCTGCCATTCAGGCGTGGCATTGCGCAGGAACAGGGCCAGCGCGGCCACCTTTTCAGCGCGCACCATTGGCGCAAGGCGGGCTGAATACCAGGCCTCACCGCCGCCGGGAAAAGCAGCGGCAAAATCGAACGCGTCCGCCTGCCCGGTGGCAAAGAGCCGCGAGATTTTCTCGCGGCCGGCGTTGCTGTAGGCAGGCAGAATAAATTCATCCATGCGGCGGCCAACCATCTCCCCGTGAATCGCCTCGCGGATACCGGGATGATGGAAGAGAATCGTGCCGCCCTCATCCAGCAGGAGGATCGTTTCGGGGGCGTTTTCGATCAGGTCGCGCTGCCAGTCGGCGTTGAGAATAGCAGCCAGGGGCGGTGGCTTCGGCATTCTTCTATTATACCGGGTTGCGCCCAAACGCACTACGCGTTCCGCGGTTCATTTACCAGATGGTTGGAAGGGTTCGCCGCAAACCGGTCTGGCGCGCTCCTCGATCACGGCCGGTTGGCGCTCACAGCGCTGAAAAAGTTCCAGATTTCCTCGGTCGCGTCAATCGCCGATGAAGGCGCATCCTGTTCCAATGGGTTGGAGGAGGTCCTGCTGCTCGGCCAGGAATGACCGCCATCTTTGACCACATACCGCTTCACCTGAACGCCGTCCTGACATGCGGCATACGTTTCAGAATAAGCGTTTTCATTGATCACCACGGTTTGCGGCTCGGTTTCGCAGCCGTTGCGCCGCACCCATTCTGCGATGGTATCGGGCACGGAAACATATTCCGTTTCCGTGGCGCGATCACAGCCTGGCCCGCACCCGCCGTAAAACAAAACCCGGTCATCTTCCAGCCCGTGGATATGCAGGATGGAAATGGGCCGGGCCGGGTTGCATTGGGCGAAATTGTCGGTTCCGGCGACTGCGGCAATGGCCGAAAAAGTATCGGACATTTCACAGGCCAGCCGGTAGGAAAACATGGCGCCGTTCGACATGCCGGCTGCAAAAACCTGCCCCAGGTTCACTTTTGTTTGCAGATCCTCCAGAATTGCGCGGACGTAACCCACGTCATCGCTCTGGTTCTGAACGGCGTACCCGCAGCAACTTCCGGCATTCCAGGTGGCAAAATCGCCGGAGGATAGCCGACTGGCGCCGTTGGGAAAGGCAACCAAAAAACCGGCCTGATCCGATTTTTCGATCCAGCCGTGCCCTTTGGCCATCGAATTGGCCGAGCCTAACGCGCCGTGAAAGGCCAGCACGACCGGGGTCGGTGTTGCCGGGTCATAAGCAGCGGGGATATGCAGTAAATACCTGCGCGTCCCGCCGCCTGCCGGCACCGAAAAGCCATAATCGCCGGGGCCGAGGGTATAAGCCGGGCCTGCCGTGGGCGTTTCGCTCAAAACAGGCGCCGGTTGGGTGGGCGTTTGGCGGCTTCGTGCCAGGCAGCCCGTCGAAACGATAATCACCAGCAGGCTTATTCCGGTAAACAGGATCTTTTTCGTTTTCATCCCTGAAATTCTCCTTTTCCAAATTCAACCTTTAATGGCGCGCGCGATTTTGCCTTGAAGAGAGCCGGCCGGGCAGGTGGCGCGTTGTGGGCTTAGCCCGGCCGGATGGGCAGAATCACGCTGAACAGGCTGCCGTGGGGGGGATTATTCTCAACCTGAATGCTACCCCCGTGCGCCACGACGATCTGGCGGGCAATCGTCAGCCCCAGGCCGGCGCCGGGCCGGGTGGCATCGGTCCGATAGAAACGCTGGAAGATGCGCTCGCGCTCCGCCGGCGGGATGCCTTTTCCCGTATCGGCCACGCGGATTTCAACCGCCCCGCTTGACTGCGGTCGGGCTTCAAGGCGTACCCTTCCCCCGGGCGGCGTGTACTTGATGGCGTTATCCATCAGGTTCGCAAACACCTGCACCAGCCGGTCGCCATCGGCCACCACGCGGGGCAGGTCGCCCAGCTCCAGCTCAAGCTGCACGCCGGCCTGCGCGGCTTGCGGCCGGAACTGCTCCACCACGCCGCGCAGCAGCGCGCTCAGATCCAGCGGGGCGCACTGCAACCCGCCGGCCCCGTTTTCCAGGCGAGCCAACGTCACCAGGTCTTGCGCCAGGCGTCCCATGCGGTTGGCTTCGCTAAAAATTACCGCTGCCGCCTGCTGGATTTCCTCTGGCGTTTGCGCCACGCCATCCAGAATTGCCTGGGTAAAGCCCTGGATCGAGGTCAACGGCGTTTTCAGCTCGTGCGAAACGTTTGCCACCAGCTCGCGCTGCGATTGCAAGGAATCCTGCACGCGCCGGGCCATGTGATTGAACGAATTGGCCAGGCGGCGCACCTCCTGCGGGCCTTCCAGGGGAATCGGCCGGTAATGCCCGGCGGCAACCGCATCGGCGGCCTGCCCGATGCGCTGCAGCGGCGTGCTGATCCATTGCGCCATGCCAAAGGCCACCAGCATGGCGGCAACCAGGCCGATCATTCCGGCCAGCAACGCCGGGCGCACCAGCTCATTGCTAAACATTTCGATCAACGCCAGGCGCGGGCGCGGGACGGCCAGGACCAGGTAGGATTGCCCATCCAGCGTCTGCACCAGCACCAGCCACAGGCGGTTGGAGTCGTCGCGCAGGAAGGCAAACTCATTGCGCTGAGCTAAAAGTTTCAATCGAACTGCCGGGGTGCGCAGGGCCGGCGCAGCACCCGCCTGCGAATCAGCCAAAAGGCTGCCATCCTCATGCAGCACCATCACACGCGTATTCAGCCGGGCGGCGAGCTGACCCAGGCGGGCGGAGTCTGTACCGGAGGCCAGGGCAGATAACTGCGCAGACGGGGCATTGGCCGCCCGTTGGGCATCACGCAATTGCTGGGCCGTGTTTGCGTAAACCAGGGGGTTGCGCAGTATGCCGACCAGCGCCCCAATGCTGTACAGGCAGGTGAGCACGGCAACCAGCAAACCGTAGGAGAGCAGCAGACGCGCGCGCAGCGAGGTGGGCATTCAGCTCACCAGCTTATATCCCACGCCGGGGACCGTTTCGATTTTTACCCGGCTGCCGGTCAGCTTTTTACGCAGTTGGGCGATATGCATATCCACAGTGCGCGTCTGGCCGTAAAAGTCGAAGCCCCAGGCCAGTTTCAACAGTCGTTCGCGATCGAAGACAATGCCGGGGTGGGCCATTAGCACCTGCAAGACGGCGAACTCCTGTGTGCGCAGCGGCACCAGCTCATTCCCCACGTAAACTTCACGCCGTTCCGGGTTCAACGACAGGTCGCCGCACTGCAGCGCTGCGCCCAAAGCCTGGGAATCCTCGCCTGACGGCCGGGCGCGGCGCAGCACCGCCTGGCCTCGCGCGACCAGCTCGCGCGGGTTATAGGGCTTGGTCACGTAATCATCCGCGCCCAATTCCAGCCCGAGGATGCGGTCCACCTCCTCATCGCGGGCGGTGGCCAGGATGATCGGCACCGGGTTTTGAGCAGCGCGCAGAGACTGGCAAACGGCCAGGCCATCCATCACCGGCAGCATCACATCCAGCACCACCAGGGCCGGGCGCAGTCGATCAACCGCCTGCAAGCCCGCCTGCCCGTCGGCTGCCGATTCAACCGCGAACCCCTCCCTTTCCAGGTAAAGGCGGTCCAGTTGGATAATATTGGCTTCATCTTCGATGATCAAAATCAATTCGCCGCTCATCTTTTTGCCTCGCAGCAGGGGATTGTTGTCATTTTATCGCAGAACCCGCCCCGCGGTTCGTAATTTACAAATTCTTTACATCCCGATCATACATCCATTACGATCCGGTTGGAGAATAAGACTGTTCAACCATTCAACGCTGCCGCGCGAACGCGGAGTCACCTGTCAAACGTGGCGGCGGATACCTTCAGGAGGATCTATGAAATCC
This sequence comes from uncultured Longilinea sp., assembly GCA_937863945.1. GTDB lineage: Bacteria > Chloroflexota > Anaerolineae > Anaerolineales > Anaerolineaceae > Longilinea. The sequence continues at coordinate 3,091 of CALMIB010000473.1, read as the reverse complement.
AAATTGGTTATGATGCAGGTTGCTTTGCTGCTGGGTTGGGTGGCTTTCACCGGCTTTGCCGGGGTCGAACCTGCCCGGGCGATGTCGCTGCCGGCTCAACCGGCAGAGGGGGCGGCGGTTGCTCCAGCCCGGGAAAACCTTTCGGCGTCGCCGGATCAGGATGGCGAGCTCCTTGAAAACCTGCTGGTCCGCGAACGGCTGGCGTTGAGCAATCAGCAGAGCCGTTTGATGCTGTCACATACCGTGGCAGAGTCCACCCAGGAATACATCACCCGCCAGCAGCAGGCCGGGAAAGACACCGCCGCGCTGGAAGCCGCCCTGGCGGCCTTCAATCAGGCGATTGCCTCATCCGAGGCCAACAACGCATCCGCCGGCGCTTTGCTGGCCAACCCGGCCGGGTTTGACGCAGACGGGCAAGTGGTGGATGCCAATGCCGCGCTGCAAACCCTGCGCGATGCCGGCCGCTTGTTGCGTCAGGCTCACCTGACCCTGACCCAGGCGACCCTCGACCTGCGCATCGCCCTGCAAACCTACCGCGGAAACTAGGGTGCATTCATGAAGACCTTCACGCGGAACGTGCTACCATGGGCTGCACTGCTTATCCTGGCGGCTGGGCTGAGCGGGTGCGCCCTGGGTCAGCGGCGGAGTGGATCGAATACGGCCACCCTGCCACCTGCCACCCGGCAATCCCAACCGGCGCCTCTCCAACAACCCACCGCGCCGGCCGCCGCCGAAATCACCCCCGCGGCAGGCCAGCCGGCCGAAGATGACAGCGCAGCAGAATTACTCAACCTGATTAACTCGCTGGATGCTGCCAACCAGGCCGGTGATGCCCTGGATGACTTGCCCTGAGCGCTTTGGTCCGGCGGGACGGCCGGAAAATTGAAAAAAATTGAGTGAATCCGCTCCCCGCGGCTGCAAACAGTCGGCGGGGAGCGCGCTTTTTTCTTTGTGATGCGGTCAGGGCAAATTAATTCTCTTGAAATCTGGTGGGCGGCGCAAGCGATAGCCGTTTTGGGGTCATCCGTGCAGGCAGAATGACTTGTCCGGGCCTGTGGCAAGGCGCGGCACAGGGAAGCCTTTCCATTCCGTGCGCATCCGGTTAAAACCATTCGCGCTTTTTCTGGTATCATTCACTCATCGCACCCCTTATCATTCCCCTGAGCCATGGACGATACTTTTTCTATCCTCTCCCAACACATTTCCACCGTTATCTTAAAACAGCCCAACCGCCAGATCCGCATTGACGAGCCGTTGATCTCCACCGGGCTGATCGATTCTTTCAACCTGGTCGATCTGGCGCTGTACGTCGATGACACCTTTGGCGTGCACATCGACGATTTCGAGTTGAACGCCGACACCTTCGACACGCTGGACCAACTGGTCGAACTGATTCACACGCGCCGCGAGTGAGATGAGCACCTTCGCGCGCGTGCTGGTGGAGCGGCTGCGGCGGGAACCCGACGCAACCGCGCTGGTGCTGCAATTCGCCCGCCAGCCCGAACAGGCCGTGACAGTGCGCGCGCTGATGCGCGCGGCGGCCGGCTGGCAGCGCACGCTGGCGCAAAACGGCGTCCAACCCGGCGAGGTGGTGCTGCTGATTTTGCAGCACGGCGCGGACCTGGTGGAGGCCTATTTCGGCTGCGTGCTCAACGGCAGCATCCCGGCGGTCATGCCGTTTCTGACTGAAAAGCTGCTACCCGAACGCTACCGCGCCGAACTGTCCGCGCTGGCCGGCGTGACGCGCCCGGCCGCGGTGATCACCTATGCCGAATTTGAGCCAGAGGTGCGCGCCGCGCTGGGGGATGGGGCCGTTGCGCCGCGCGTGCTGGTGGCGGACGGCGCGCCCGACCTGCCCGGCGAGCCGGACTGGGAGACGCTGCCCGGCCTGACGCGCCAGCCAGAGGAGATCGCGCTGCTGCAACATTCCTCGGGCACTACCGGGCTGCAGAAGGGCGTGGCGCTTTCGCACCGCGCGGTGCTGCGCCAGCTCGAAGTGTACGCCGCCGCGCTGCGGCTCGACCCGGCGCGCGACGTGATCGTCTCGTGGCTGCCGCTGTATCACGACATGGGCCTGATCGCCAGCTTTCTCATGCCGCTGCTGCTGGGCGTCAAGCTGGTGCTGATGTCGCCGTTCGACTGGGTGCGCGCGCCCTACCGGCTGCTGCAATCCATCTCGGCGCACCGCGGCACGCTCACCTGGCTGCCCAACTTTGCCTACAACTTCTGCGCGCAGAAGATCCGCGACCGCGATTTGCAGGGTGTCGATCTATCCAGCCTGCGCGCGGTGGTCAACTGCTCGGAGCCGTGCCGCGCCGAGTCCCACGCCGCCTTTGCCGGGCGCTTCGCCGCTTTCGGGCTGAACCCGGCCGCGCTGATGACCTGCTACGCAATGGCCGAAAACGTCTTCGCGGTGACGCAGGCCGGGCTGGACGGGCCGGTGCGCCTGGACGTGATCGACCGTGACGCGCTGCAAACCGGGCGCGTGGCGCGCCCGGCGGCGAATGATGGCCGCGCCACACTGACGATGGTCTCGAATGGCCGGCCGCTGCCCAACGCGACGGTGCGCATCGTGGACAGTGAAGGCCGCGACCTGCCCGAGCGCGCGGTCGGCGAGATCGCGCTGCGCTCGGACTGCATGCTGACGGAGTATTACCACCGTCCCGATGCGACGGAGCAGGCCTTTCTGCCGGGCGGCTGGTACCGCACCGGCGACCTGGGCTACCTGGCGGAGGGCGAATTGTACGTTTCGGGGCGCATGAAGGATCTGATCATCGTCGGCGGCAAGAACATCTACCCGCAGGATATCGAGGCGGCGGCGTCACAGGTGCCGGGCGTGCATCCGGGGCGGGTGGTGGCTTTTGGTTTGTTCGACGAGGCGGCCGGCACCGAGGAGGTGGCGCTGGTGGCCGAGGTGGAGGTTGAGGGCGAGGTCGAACGCGAGGCGCTGGCCGATTCGATTCGCCAGGCGGTGACGCGCTCCACGGCGGTGGCGCTGCGCCGTTTACACCTGGTGGAGCCGGGCTGGATCATCAAGACCAGCTCGGGCAAGACGGCGCGGCTTGCCAATAAAGAACGTTATTTGGAAGAA
>CALMIB010000472.1 GCA_937863945.1 uncultured Longilinea sp. | reverse complement strand
ATTCCCAGTCCAAATATCGCCGCGCCCAGCGCGGCCAGGCAGTTGGACACGTTGAAACTGCCCACCAGCCGGCAGGTGACCGGTACGCGGAATTCCTTGCCAACAGCGATAAAGGCCACCCCGCCAGGTGTGTACCGGATCTCCTCCGCCCACAGGTCTGCGTCCGGGGTCAGACTGTAGGCGCATGAATGCTCCACGCCCAGCCGGGATAGGTAGTCATACGAGCGGTCATCGCGGTTCAGCACGCCCAGGCGGATGTTGCCGCCCGGCTTTTCGGCGGTTTCGGCCAGCATTTCAAACAGCCGTCCTTTGGCGGCCAGGTACTGCTCATACGTGCCGTGATAATCCAGGTGTTCGTGCGTCACGTTCGTCACAACGGCAATGTCATATTCACATCCGGTCACGCGGTGCTGAGCCAGCCCGTGCGAGGTGGTCTCCAGTACCACGTGCGTCAAACCGGCATCCACCATCTGGCGCAGATAGAGTTGCACGTCAGGCGCCTCAGGCGTGGTCACATGAAAACCGGTGTCAACCACTTCATCGCCAATCACCGCGTTGACCGTCGAGATGATCCCGGCCCGCAGTCCGGCTGCCAGGAGGATCTGGTACAGCAGGTTGGAGGTTGTGGTTTTGCCATCCGTGCCGGTCACGCCGATGACCGTCAATTTGCGCGCCGGAAAGTCCTGCATGGCAGCGGTCAGGTAGGCCAGCGCCGGGCGGGTATCCGCAACCTGGAGGTAAGGAACTGCGCAGGCCACGTCAGCCCGCGTTCCCAACACCGCCGTGGCGCCCCGCTCGACTGCGGCCGGGATGTACTGGTGGCCGTCTGCCGATCCACCCACCAGCGCGACAAACAAATCGCCCGGTTGAACCGACCGCGAATCAGAGGCCAGGCCAGAAACCGTCACAGGATCCGCCAATTTGCCAGAAAGAACCTGAATGGGCGTCTGTTTGAGCAAATCATCCAAAAGATACTGCCGCTTGTGAGTCAATCAACACCTCCCGGTCTCTCCGGCCGGCATTAATACGCAAAGGTTTGGGCAGATGCGTTTGCACCGGCCCAAACCTGTTTTTCGCAGGGCGAAGATTACTGCAGGCTCTGGCGGAGTTCCTGCAACTGGCCGGCGACAGAGCTATCGACAACGCGGTCGCCAACGCGCAGCACCAGGCCGCCCAAAATGCTCGGATCGACGCGGAAGCTGACCGTGGCGCCGCCGCCCAATTTGGAAAGTACATCCCGCTTGACCACGTCCTGTTCATCGATCGTCAGCGGCAGGGCCGAAATCACTTCCGCGGCCTCCCCACTGATCTCGCCGGCATCCTGCATCAACACCAGCTTGCCGCTTCTCACGCCGGAGAAGAATTCCTGCAGCAAAGCGCGCTGGCGCTGCTCGTCCAGCGAGGCGCCGATCAACTTCTGCGCCGCGGCGATGGAAAGTGCAGCCACCTGACCGCGCAACTCACCCAGAATGCGCGTGCGTTCCTGCTCGAAATCAGCCAGCGCGCCCGCGCGGGTCTTGGCAGCTTCCGCTTCGGCGGCTGCATGCACCTCGCGCGCGGCAACTTCCGCGCGGCTGGTGGCTTCGCGCACAATTTCGGCTGCTTTGGTTTGGGCGTCGGCCAGGATTTTGCTGGCTTCGCGCTCGGCATTGGCGCGCGCATCGGCGGCTACGCGTGCATCCTCAAGCCCCTGGCTGATCTTATTGCGGCGCTTTTCGAGCATATTCAGCATGGGCTTATACACCCAGGCGCGCAGCACCACCATCATGATGCCAAAGCTCACCAACCAGACAATTAAATAGCCTAGATTAATACCTAAATTTTCCAAGGTAAGCTCCTTTTCGCTGAGCGCGCTTTACGAAACGAAAAGCATAACGAAGGCAACCACCAGACAATAAATGGCGATCGCTTCAGAGAACGCAATACCCAGGATCATATTGGTGAGCAGATTGCCATAAGCGTCAGGATTGCGCGCCATGCCGTTCATCGCGCCGTGGACGCTCATGCCAATACCGATACCGCCGCCCAACGCACCGATCATCGCCAGGCCAGCGCCAATAAATTTCGCAGCTTCAACAATATCGCCAGTCATCGTAATCCTTGCCTCCCGTTTTGTGTGTTAACAATCGCGGAACGTGTGATAACCAATCTCTTCAAACGATTAATGCGCCGCGGCGTGTTCTTCTCCGCCCCCGTGCCCCTGGGTAGCCTGAGCCATGAAAACCATGGTCAACATGCCAAACACGTATGCCTGGATGAGACCAATGAACAGCTCAAACAGCATTACCACAGCCGGGGCAAAGGTCGGTATCAACACGCCGATTACAGCCATCAACACAAAGCCTGCAAACATGTTTCCGAACAACCGGAAAGTAAACGAGATGATTTTTGCGAATTCTGAAATCAACTCGAGCAGGCCGACGATCAAATCCATGAAGCCGAAAATCGGTTTCGAGAACAGGGTACGGAAGTTGAAAAACTTTTCAAGGTAGCGCGGTCCCTGCGCCTGAAAACCGATTACCTGGACCATGAAAATCGAGATCAGCGCCAGCGAAAGCGTGAAGTTCAAATCGGTGGCCTGCGCCCGGAAGAACGGCGTGAGGATGTAGCCTTCGCCATCGTGCGCTTTGGTGTTGACCACCGTAGCGATGCCGCTGGTGAGCTGCTGCACTTCATAGCCATGTTCCGAAGGGTGTAAAATACCGATCGTTTCATAGCCCGGCAGCAATTTGGTCAGGTTGGCCACCAGCACCACCAGTAAAATGGTCGCGAACCAGGGAAAAATCTTTTTCGCCCATTTCTTGCCGGTTGTGCCTTCGGTCATGTTGTACAGCGCCTCAACGGCCATCTCCATCACCCCGGCAATGCCGCGCGGCACCATCTCTCCATTGGCCAGCGCTCGTTTCACAGCGTAAGAAATACCGATAATGATCGCCATGGTCAAAAGCATTGAGGTAAAGGTATTTACGAAATAAAAATCACCAATTACCGGAAGCGAAAACAATGGCTCTTCGGTCAGTTTTTCTGCCGCTGCCTGGATGTGCGGTTGTACCGGCGCAAAATTGTTAACGCCGATGATGCCCAAAATCAGCAGCAGCAGAACAATCCAGCGATGTACGCCCCAACGCCATTTCCGTTTACTTTCCAAGGCCAGCCTCCTCTGAGTTTTTTGATTGAGCGAGTCCTGTCTTGATTTTCGCAATTTCTTTTTTCACGATCACAAGGATTAATACCAATGAAACCGGGATGCTGACCAATAGCAATCCAATGGTAAAGGCCGGTTTGCTATCGAATTGACCATCCAACCACAGGCCACCAAACAATGCCGCCAAAACCACCGCCAGCGTGATGAAGCCAACCTCAAGAACCACCTTTACAACGGTGAGATTGAGTTGGCCTTGCTTTGAATCGGATGGCGAGGATTTATCA
>CALMIB010000471.1 GCA_937863945.1 uncultured Longilinea sp. | reverse complement strand
TTGAAGATCCACACGTAGGTAACGATGATGAGCAAATAACTGGCATACACCTGCAAATTGTGTGAGAAGAAGATCGTTCCAATCATTGGGATGTCCCGCAGCAGCGGGATCGGCATGGACGGAACCGTGGGGCCTTGTAGCCCCATGACCGAATTTCCCAGGAAATAGGACAGGTCACGGCACATCATCGCCAGCACAAAACCAACGGCCACCTGCGACTGTTTCAGCGTAATGCTGGAGAAGGCGACAATGAACGCCACCAACGCGCCAATGGCAGCCCCCATCAAAAAGCCCAAAATCAGGCTATTCGTGGATGTTGCAACCGCAAAACCGGCCATCGCCGACAGCAATATGGTGCCGTTGGCTGAAAGATTGGTAATGCCCGCCCGTTCTGAGATCGTTTCACCGATTGCTGCAAAAAGAATTGGTGCAGCTGCCGCTAAAACCCCAGCCAGACCAAAAAGAATGGTTTGATCCATGCATGCACCTCAACTCTTCTTCAACAACACTTTGCGAGCGCCGTCCACCAGCAAAACAAACAAGACCAGCGCACCCTGTAATACACCCGAAAGTGTGGAATCCAGCTTCATGACGATGGGCAACTGGATGCTGCCGATGTTCAACATGGCAAAGAAAAGCGAAACCGGCACGGCCACTAACGGTTGATAATTAACCAGCATCGCCACCAGCAGGCCCAGGAAGCCGTAACCTGAAGAAATGGACGGGATCAGGCGGTGATACACGCCCGTCACCTGCACCGCGCCGGCCAGGCCGGCCATCGCACCGCACAGCAGGAACGCGGCCAGCATATACCGCGAGGTGGGAATGCCCAGGTGAAACGCGGAGCGCATATTCCTACCGACCGCCTTCAACCGCAGGCCGAAATAGGTTCCTTTGAGCAGGAAAAATACAATCACGATCACCACAATGGCCAGCACGAGCGACCACAGGCTTAGCCGTAATCCGGGCACCATTGGCAACCACAACGCCTCACGGAACGGTTCCGTGCCGCTCATCGAGCCCACGCCGGGGCGCTTCCAGGGGCCAAAAATCAGCCAGATGGTCATCGCCGTGGCAATAAAGTTCATCCCTAATCCACCGAAAATTTCATTGACGCTGCCATAAACCTTCAGCATGCCCACCAGCGATGCCCACAGCGCGCCGCCCAACATGCCCGCCAAAAAAGCCAGGATGATGATCAAAGCCGGCGGAACGGTTGTATCCTGAAGCAACCGCAACGCCCAGGTGGTAAAAATCGCGCCCATCGTGATCTGCCCTTCGATGCCGATGTTCCACAGGCCGGCGCTGAAGGTGATCAACAACCCGGATGTCGCGAGAAGTAACGGAATCCAGGCCACCAGGACGTCTGAAAATTTCTTAAAGGACCCCACCGAACCCAGGATGATATTCTTATAGGCCTCGAAAGGTTGTGCTTTGACCATCAACAGGATGATCGATGTAAACAATAAAGCCAACACGACTGCAAGAATTTGCATACCGAGGCCGAACCATCGCGGTTTACTTTTAAACATGCTCGCTCCTATAACCGGTTCAGAGACCCTTACCGCCGATCAATTGTCCCAGTTGATCCACCGTGGTGGTGACGGTATCGAGCGGCTGTGAAACCTTGCCGCCGAAAAACACCAGAATGCGGTCGCTGTACTGCAACAATTCTTCCAGATCTGAAGAAATGAATACGATACACGTGCCGTGTTTGCAGCGTTCTTTCAGCTTTCCCCAGATATAGATGGTCGATTCGATATCCAGGCCGCGGGTTGGATGCTCCATGAGCAGCAGGTTAAGCTTTGAACGTGTCAAGGCCAGCAAAGCGCGCTGCTGATTACCGCCAGACAGCGCCTCGATGCGGTGTTCGGGCGTGCCGCGGATGTTAAAATCCTCAATGTGTCGCTGGGTGATATTCAACGCATCGGCGCGGTTAATAAACATGCCCGACTGCTCTCTGGCCAACACAAAATGATCCGTGAGCGTCAGTCCGTCAATCAAACCCTCTTCCAAACGTGCAGCCGGAACAAAGGAGATGCCCTGGTGCATGAAATAATGATAGGACCTGCCGGTAATCTCCTTGCCTTGCAGATAAATCCGCCCGCCGACCGGGCGCATCAAACCGCCCAAAGTTCGCAAGAACTGGCGTTGCCCAGAACCTTCCATTCCTGCCAGTCCGATCACTTCGCCTTTATAGATGTCCAGGTTAACATTCCGGATTTGCAGCCGGACATCTTCAATTGTCAAACCCGAAACCTTCACCGCCACCTGATCGGTACCGTAAAAAGTACGGTCGCCAACAGGCACGGCTTTACCAAACATTAATCGCACCAGGTGGTCCATACTGAACGGCGGGAAAGCCTCTCCCGCCAGCTTACCGCGGCGCATGACCGCCACGCGATCGCACAGAGCTTCCACTTCCTCAAGCTTGTGTGACACAAAAATCACGCTCATGCCGTCTTTAACCAGGATGCGCAGCGTTTCAAACAACTTCTCGCGTTGTGAAGCGCTGATGCCGGTTGTGGGTTCATCCAGGATGAGCACGCGCGCGCCCATCCACAACAGGCGCATAATTTCCAATTGCTGCCGTTCGCCAACCGTCAGTGACTCGATATAACCATCAGGATCGATATTGAAACCAAACCGTTCCTGTAATTCGATAAACTCCTGCCGGATTTTGCGCCGGTTGGGAAAAACGCCCACTTCGCGCCGCCCGATCAGGAAATTGTCCAGGATGCGCATCGGTGGAAAATCGAGCGGGTCCTGATGAAGCATGCCGATGCCATGCCGGATGGCATCCGCCGGCGAATTGATCTTCACCGGCCGATCATCCAGCAATATTTCCCCTTTGTCCAAATGAATGAAGCCGGTTAACACTTTCATCAAAGTGCTTTTCCCGGCCCCATTTTCTCCCAGGATGCCTTGAATCGTTCCCGCCGGCACGACCAGAGAAATGTCGTCGTTGGCGTGAACTTTTCCAAAGGTTTTGTGGATATTGCGGAGTTCAACCTTCATGAGCGCCCATCCGGTAACAGTTTTAAGTTGGGGAAGGCACAAATGTGCCTTCCCCTATGTTGCGCCAATCAACTAATTAGAAGGAACGCTTTGCCCTTCCATTCCTTCCAACAACTGCGGCAGATACCAGATCTGCGGGTCGGTGGCAACCTCGCCATCCGCCAGGTAAGCCGATCCATCCTGCAGGTTCAACGGGCCCTTCCACAGGGTCAAACCACCCGCCAGTTCAGCAATGAACTTGTCCAGGTTGGTTGAAGCATCTGCGGAAAGCGCTGCGCCTTTAAAGAAGCCAACCGTGCTGGTATCGGGGTTGTTGATGTCGGCCCAATCCGGTCCGCCCCATTCAAAGGCAGGCGCCCACTTGCCTTCCTTGGCAAGCGTAATGTACTTGGCATACAGCGGACCCCAGTTGAAGTACGGGACGCCAAGGCAGACGGCTTCGTTTTCCTTGCAGGCGCCTTCGTAATCATACGGGATTGCGAAGGTTTCCTTGCCCGAGGAGGCCATCTTGCCGGCTTCCACCAGCGCTTCGGTGGTGTCGATGCCCGACAGAACCACATCGTAATTGCTGTTATAGAAGTCATCCGCAACCTGGGTCGGGTCGGAGGTTACGCCCGGGATGTTGAACCAAAAACCAATCCAGGTGACTTTAAACTTCAATTCAGCCGGATCCTTGCCCAGGTAGTTTTCCCAGCAATAGCGCGCCCCCAGGAAAGCAGAGGCAGCCAGACGGCGGGTTTCATCGTTGATCAGGGGACCCAGATAACCGATCTGCCCCGTCTTGGTGGTGAGGGCGGCCGCGCATCCGGCCATCATCTTGCCGTATTCCATGCGGCCCATGATATTGACCATGTTGGTCAATTCGGGCTTATAGTTCTTGCCCTCTGCCCAGACGTTGTCGCCGGAAGCATGAATGACAGGAATACCGGGATTTGCGGCAGCGAATTCAGCCGCGCTGTCCTTCATATCGTCCGAGTTAAAAATAATCAGCTTGGCACCCTGGGCAACCAGTTCCTCCGCCAGTTGAGCGGGGGTGGTGCCGGGGCGGTCCGCCGAATTGACCTTGTCGACGTAGATCATGCGAGTGCCGGCGACCTTCTCTTCAACGTACTTGCCGCCATTGTAATGCGCTTCGCTATAACCTTTGTCGTTGTACGGGCCAACCATGACCATACCAAAAACAAACTCCTCCTCTACCGCAGGCGCGGTCGGTTCAGCAGAAGCCTGGGTCGGGGCCGGCGTGGTTGTCTGGCAGGCAGACAGAACCATAGCAAACACGACGAGCAGGCTGACGAGCAGCCACGAGCGTTTCGAAGACATCTTCCTCCTCCTACTAGATTGATCGATCTGGAAAATGGATTGGATGGACATCGACAGGATTCAGGAACTCCCGGATTCCTCATCTCCTGCATGTTTCCCGGCCGCGGTTATGCAGCCGGGACCGTAACAAACAGGTCTATTTTACCCCATGCGGGCATTTTTGATCAGCGAGTCCGGCTCCGTTTTTTCAACGGATCCGGATTTCGCCGGCCGGGGATTACGGGACGATCCAGGTACCGGTCTCGCCCTTGAGAGCGCGGCTGATGTTTTCTGGATTGGTGATGAGGGCCGCTTTGCCGCCGGCTTCCATGAAGCGCAAAATCGCCTGGATCTTCGGCAGCATGCTGCCCTTGGCAAAATGACCTTCGGCGACGTATTGCCTGGCTTCGGCCACGGTGATGCGGTCCAGCCACTTCTGATCGGGTTTGTTGAAGTTGAGGGCCACTTTTTCAACCGCGGTGCTGATGACAAATAAATCTGCCTTGATCAGGGTCGCCAGGACGGAGGAGCCAAAGTCCTTGTCGATGACGGCTTCCACACCGATCAAATCGCCGTTTTCCTGCTCGATGACCGGGATGCCGCCGCCGCCGACGCCCACCACGGTGAAACCGGCTGCGACCAGTTTGTGAATGGCCTCTGCCTCAACGATGCGCACCGGGATGGGTGACGCCACCACGCGGCGCCAGCCGCGCCCGGCATCTTCCACCACCGTCCAACCATCCCTGGCCGCGTGCTCTTTCGCCGCGGCTTCGGTCATGAAGGAACCAATCGGTTTGGTGGGATGCTGGAAGGCCGGATCGTTGCGATCAACCACGGTCTGGGTCACCACCGCCGCGGCTTCTTTCTCCATGCCGCGTGCGCGGAACTCATTGTGAAGTGCCTGCACGAACATATAGCCGATGGAACCCTGGCTGTCTGCCCCGCAGTAATCCAGCGGAACCGGGTGAAGTTCATGCAACGAGAGTTCAGAGCGGCGCAAAATGAAACCCACCTGGGGGCCATTGCCATGCGTCACCACCACATCCCAACCCTGGGCGATCATATCGGCAATGTGATGCATCGATTCGGCGCCTGCGGCGTACTGATCGGGAACGGTTTGATGTTGCGCGTCTTTGATCAGAGAATTGCCACCTACCGCGACTACTGCTACACCTTTCTTCTCCATTAACTTTTCTCCATCACAACGAAGCGAATTGGGGTTACCCCATGGTTAAAGCCATGACGGCTTTTTGAGCGTGCAGGCGGTTTTCCGCCTGATCGAAAACGACCGAATTGGGGCCGTCCATCACTTCGCTGGTCACCTCCACATCGCGGTCCGCGGGCAGCGGGTGCATGTAAATGGCATCATCCTTGGCCAGCGCCATCTTGCGCGCGTCGGTGATCCAACTGGTGTAGCGGTCTTGCAGTTCTTTGCCGACCTTGCTGTCGGTGGTGGTCAGCAGCGGCCCCCAGGACTTGGCATAGATCACGTCCGCGTCCTTGAAAGCTTCATCCATATCATGGACGATCTCAAAGCTGGTGTGATACTTCTTGGCCTGGTCCTGGGCTTCGCCCACAATCTCGGGCATCAGTTCAAATTCCGGCGGGTAGGCCAGGGTCACGTCCATGCCAAAGCGTGGCATTTGCAGGATCAGCGATTGCGGAACCGAGATCGGCTTGAGGTAAGAAGCGGCATAGGCCCATGAAACCACAATCTTCTTCTTGCGCAAATCGCGACCCTTCTTCTCCATGATGGTCATCAGGTCAGCCAGGCATTGGAAG
>CALMIB010000470.1 GCA_937863945.1 uncultured Longilinea sp. | reverse complement strand
CCGCAGGTGAGCTGGGACACGCCGCACGGCACGTACCACCCGTACGGCGGTCACCGCCTGTGGCGCTCGCCGGAAATCCCCGAAACCACCTACCTGCCCGATGACCGGCCGCCGCGGGTCGAAGCGCTTCCGGACGGCGTGCGCATCACCGGCGCGCCCGATTCCGTCCACGGCCTGGGCAAAACGCTGGAGGTCCGCCTCGACCCGGCCGGGCCGCGCGTGACGGTGGACCACACCATCACCAACCTGGGCGCGCAGGCCGTCGAACTGGCGCCGTGGGCCATCACCCAGGTGGCGCCCGGCGGCTGGGCGGTGGCGCCCAACGCGCCGCCGCGGCTTAATTCCAATGGTTTTCTGCCCGACCGGTCACTGGCGTTGTGGCCCTACACGCGCCTGGACGATCCGCGCCTGCGCTTCCTGGACGACCTGGTGCTGGTGCGCGCGGATGACACCGTGCCGCCCTTCAAAATCGGCCTGCGCAGCAACGCCGGCTGGCTGGGCTACTACAACGGCGGCGTCTTCTTCCGCAAGCAGGCCCAACCGGACTGGGCCCGGCCCTACCCCGATTTCGGCAGCAACCTGGAAGTGTACGTGGACCACCGCTTCCTGGAGTTGGAAACACTCGGCCCACTGACCCCGCTCGCGCCCGGCGGCAGCCTGAGCCACCGCGAAACCTGGCAAATCTGGGCCGGGTTGAACGCGCCCTGCACGCCCGAAGCAACGGCTGAGCTGGCGCGCACGCTTCACTAACGAGTTCCTACAAGTGGCCGCAATGAAACGTTTTGCTGGCCTGGCTGCCGCTTAAAACAAACCCGCCTCCCGAAACCACATCACCGGGAGGCGGTAAATACTACTTACCGGTCGTTAACTGCCAGGCTGCGCGCCCGCGGCCGGCTTTTTTGGCTTGCGCGGGCGTGCGTACGTCTTTTGCACCAGCACCACGCCCGCCGTCACGAACGCGATCACGCCCAGCGATTTAATCACCTCGACCCAGCCAAAGACCGACCCACCCTCGAGCTCGCCGCCGCGAAATTCGCCGTCCGATAGCATCTGCCCGCGGCCGCCCCGCGGGCGCTCCGCCAGGTCCGGCGCCGTTGAGCCGTTGGCGTTTCCCCCGCCCGGAGCAATCTGGCCGCCAAAGCCGTCCCCGCCGCGCCCGCCCGGCAGGGAAAATTGGACATTTTGCACCACCGCGTAGGTCACCCCGGCCACCAGCGTCGCCGCCAGCAGCAGGATCAAGAGTCTTCCCAGTACTTTTAACATCGTGTTCCTCTTTCCCGATTTTCAATCCTCGATCTTGACGGGCCCGGCGGCCAAAACGGGCTGTGAAACGGTCCCCGGCGCGCGGCGCGGCAGGCGCCGCAGCTTCTTCACCCAGTTCCAGATCCAACGCCAGTGCACCGCGATGTGCAGCGCCGTCAGAAACAGCGTCAGGTCGGCTGAAAGCCGGTGCAACAGCTCCCAGGTGCGCTCGTCCGGCGGGTTGAGGCCAAACGTTTGCAGCACGAAGCGTGATTCCATCACTCCGCTGAAGATGACCACGGTAAAGCCGATAAAGATCGCCGCGTTCAACAGGTAGTTAAAGCGCGCGCCCCAACTGGCACGGGTGAAGAATTTCCGGGTGATCCCGGCGATCCACTGCCAGTGCAGCAGCACGTGCACCCCGGCCGTAACGCCAAAGGCCAACCCCAGCCATTCATGGATCAGCAAACCGGTCAGGCCGGGCGCAAAAACCGCCAGCATGCCGGCAAACACCAGCACATCCACCCACAGGTTGGTCAGGTTTGGGTTTCTTCTTTTCAATGCATCCATCATTCACTCCATTATTAAATTCTTGCGGATAACTGTCCGCATTGTAGGATCAGGTGATCTAGAATTGGTTTAGATTTCATTTAGATCTGGATCATTTTTGCCGTCTAAATCAAATTTGAATAAATTTCGAGTATGATTTAGCGCATGAAGACGATTTTGGTTGTGGACGATAAATCCAGCGTGCGCCTGCTGCTGCAGGATTACCTGGGCGAGCAGGGCTACCGGGTGGTGCCGGCGGCCAACGGGCGCGAGGCCATCTATGCGGCACGCCGCGAAAAGCCCGACCTGATCCTGTTGGACCTGATGATGCCGGAGATGGACGGCTACACCTTCCTGAAGCAATACCGCCAGGAAAGCCAGACGCCGGTCATCATCATCACCGCGAAAGAGGAAGAAACCGACGCCGTGCTGGGGCTGGAACTGGGCGCGGACGATTACGTGATCAAGCCTTTCCGCATGCGCGAGCTGGCCTCGCGCGTGCGCGCCGTGCTGCGGCGCGTCGAAGGGGTCGGCAAGCCCGGCCGCGTGCTCAAGGCCGGCGAACTGGAACTGGACGAGAACCTGCACAGCGTCACCGTGGGCGGCGAAGAAAAATCGCTCACCCCCATGGAGTTCAACCTGCTGGCCACGTTGATGGCTGAACCCGGGCGCGTGTTCACCCGCGAGCAGTTGGTGGACCACCTGGCCGATGGCGGTTTTGCCGGGCTGGAGCGCACCCTGAACGTGCACGTGCGCAACCTGCGCACCAAGATCGAACCCGACCCGGACCAGCCGCGTTACATCGAAACCGTGTTTGGCGTCGGCTACCGATTTCGCAATCCAACATGAAGCGGAACCTGGCATCCAAGCTCATCCTGGCGTTTACGCTCATTGCGGTCACCACGGCCGCGCTGGTGGGCGTGGTCATCTGGCTCACCAGCCCGGCGCGCCTGGGCGACCTGGTCACCCGGCAGCAACTGGCGGTTTACAAGCGCTATATTTCCAACTACTACAAAGAAAACGGCAGCCTCGACAACATCGGGCGCAGCTTCCCGAGGGTGGACCAGCCCTTTAACCTCTTTGAGAACGATCCATCCGATCAGGATTTTGCCATGGACCGGCGCGTTCCGTTCGTGCTGGTCAACGAGAACCGCCGCGTGGTGCTGGCCTACCGGCCCGAGTACGTGCTGGGCATGCTGGTCACCGATGAAACCCTGGTCAAGGCGGATCCGATCGAGGTGGATGGCAAGGTGATCGGCTACATCCTGGCCGCGCCAGAACAGCCGGGCTTCACCGCTGAGGAACTGGCCTACCTGCGCCAGACCTACCGCGCGGTGGCACTGGCCGCGGCAGCCGCCGTCCTCATCGCCCTGGCGGTGGGCACGCTGCTGGCGCGCTCGCTCACCCGCCCACTGCGCGAGCTCAAACAGGCCGCGCAGAAGATGACCGGCGGCGACCTGCAGCAGCAGGTGGCGGTGCGTTCGCGGGATGAAATTGGCGAGTTGGGCCAGGCCTTCAACCAGATGAGCAGCCAACTGGCGCGCTCCAACGAGATGCGCCGCCAGATGACCGCCGACATCGCCCACGACCTGCGCACGCCGCTGACGGTGATCGCCGGGTACGTCGAATCGATGCGCGACGGCGTGCTGGCCCCCACCCCGCAGCGCCTGGAGACCATCTACGCGGAAATCGAACGCCTGCAGCGCATGGTCGAAGACCTGCGCACGCTGACCCGCGCCGAAGCCGGCGAGTTGACCCTCAACCGGCAGAATCTGCCGGTAGAACGGCTGCTCCAGCAGGCGGCGGCCGCCTTCCAGCACCAGGCGGAGCAGCACGGCGTGCAACTGCGCGTGCAGGCGGCTGAAAACCTGCCCGCGGTGTGGGCGGATGAAACCCGCCTGATGCAGGTGCTGGGCAACCTGATCACCAACGCGCTGCGCTACACGCCCGAAGGCGGCCAGGTGACGTTGAACGCTGCCCGCGATGGCGATGGGATACTTTTGCAGATCAGCGACACCGGCAGCGGCATCGCCGCCGAAGATTTGCCCAAAGTGTTCGACCGCTTCTACCGCGGCGATTCGGCCCGCAGCGAACAGGGCGGCGAATCGGGGTTGGGGCTGGCCATTGCGCGCGCCTACGTGCAGGCGCACGGCGGCGAAATCAACGCAGTTTCGCAGCCCGGCCAGGGCTCTACCTTCACCATCCGCCTTCCGCTGAAGGATCGCCCGGCCCCGGCCGCCGGGTAGTCAGGTTGTCAAACAAAGGATGCCTGCCGGCGGGTGAACCTGATCCCGCCGGCTGATTTTTGGCGGGACGTTCTTCTTAATTTTGACCGGCGTTCCTCACAATTGCCGGATTCGCCGTTCCACCTGCGGTAGAATTTCAAAATGGCGGGATTTGCACTAATTAACCCTTTTAGGAGATGAAATGACCTCTCGAATTCAGTTGAATGACGTCACCCTGCGTGACGGAAACCAGAGCATCGCGGCCACCCGCATGACCCGCCCGCAGGCGCTGCAGGTGCTCAAACTCATCTCGGACGCGGGCTTCCCGACCCTGGAATTGTGGGGCGGCGCCATCCTGGATAGCTGCGTGCGCTACCTGGACGAAGACCCGTGGGAGCGCCTGGAGACCTTCGCGCAGGTGGTCGGCGACAACCGCAAGATCATGGCGCTGTTGCGCGGGCAGAACCTGTTTGCCTACCAGCCCTACCCCGACGACCTGGTGATTTCCTTCATCCAGCAGGCGGCCCAATCGGGCGTCGGCCTCTTCCGCGTCTTTGACGCGCTCAACGACGAGCGCAACCTCTCCATCCCCATGCTGGCCTGCAAAGCCAGCGGCATCCAGATCGAAGCCGCGCTGTCCTACACGGTCAGCCCGGTGCACACCACCGAATACTTCATCCAGTATGCCAAAAAACTGCGCGCGATGGGCGCGGACCGCATCGCCATCAAGGATATGGCCGGCATTCTCACCCCTTCCGCCGCCGTGGCGTTGATCCGCGGGTTGAAAGCCGAAATCGACCTGCCGCTGACGCTGCACAGCCACACCACCACCGGCATGGGCTTGCTCAACGCGGTGGTCGGCATGCTCAACGGCGTGGATGCGATCGACACCGCCATCACGCCCTTCGCGGGCGGCAGCTCGCACCCGCCGGTGGAACTGATGCAGGTTTTCGCCGAAGAGATGGGCCTGGAAACCGGGCTGGACAAAGGCCTGATCCTTGAGGCGCAAAAGCGCCTGTTCGGCATCTTCGACGAGCTCAAATCGGTCATCCCCTATGCCGGCAAGTACTACCAGCCCGTGCGCTTTGAGGATGTCGATTTGCACACCGTCAATGAGATCCTCGGGCTGGCTGCCCAACCCAGCGAAACCAACCTGGAGCAGGCGCAGGAAATGTGCAACCAGCTCATGGAAAGGCTGCATTACCCGGCCGTCAACAGCCGCATCAACACGGCCCAGATCCCCGGCGGCATGCTCACCAACCTGCAAAACCAGTTGCGCCAGATGGGCCGCGAAGATTTGCTGGACAAGCTCTACGATGAAATCCCGGTCGTGCGCCGCGATTCGGGCTATGCCCCGCTGGTGACGCCCACCAGCCAGATCATTGGCGCGCAGGCCACCTACAACCTGATCACCGGCCAGCGCTACTCCTTCGTCAGCGACGAGTTCCGCATGCTGCTGCGCGGCGAATTTGGCCGCACGCCGGTCGCGCCGGACGAGAACGTGGTCAACCTGGTGTTGGGCATGGACGAGCCGCGCGTCAAGTACCGCCCGGCCTCCTACCTGCCGCCCGTGCTGGAAGAGCCCATCCAGTTGCCCTTCGTCCATTCGCACAAGGATGTGCTGCTGCACCTGATGCTGGGCAAAGCCGCCGACGATTTCATGATCCAACGCGACGGGAAAGCCGTGAGCTGACCGCGTGTTAGAACCGTTCCAGCGCGGCAGGCTTTGTGGCCCGCCGCGCTTTTTTTGTGACAAAACGCAGGCGGGAATATTACACTAATTAGATGTATTTTGCCAACTTGCCGGTTAAAATTTTAAACACCCTTATTTGTGGTTCTGGAGGAACGCATGCGCACGGCATACCGTTGGATACTTTTACTCATGCTCCTGGCCGCATTGGCCGTTCCTGCCGGCGGCGTGTTGGCGCAAAGCGGCAGCCCGGATGACGGCATCATCACCGTACAGCTTCAGGAGACCAACACCAGCGCGCCGTGGTTCGTCGCGCCGCTGCTCTTCATCGCCGTGGCAACCGGCCTGACCGTTTTCCGCAATCGCTATCAGGCCACGCAGAAAAAGACGATTATTTACACCACCTGTTGAGCGCCGCTCCCCGATGAAGACGGCGTGTCCGTCTGCCCCACCAACAAAAACCAGCAGTAAGTTAGACGCAATTTGCAGATTGAAAAATCGGCTCTCCGGGGGGAAAGCCGATTTTTGTTTTTTTCTGGGTCAGGTGAGTTCCTGTTCAGCCACCCGCCACCGGCGGAAAGAAATCCAGCGCAGCATCGGGAGGCATGGGCGTTTGCCAGCCGGCCGCCAGGCTGCCCACATCCTCGCCGTTGAGCAGGCAGTGCACGTGCGCGTGGATCTCGCCGGCATCATTCAGCCAGTGCACGCGCAGGGCGGGGTACTGTTCCACCGCCGCTTCCACCGCCTGCTGGACGGTCGCTCCCGCCGGCAGGTCAAGCTGGATGGTCTTCACCCCGGCAGCCAGCCGGAAGGTGGCGTAAAGGTTGATGTGCATGGGGCTCATTTAACCACAGAGTTCACTGAGAACCAAGGGGATACAGAGATTCTCAGGAAAGAAGCTCTTCTCAATACCTGATTAATTTTCCTCTCTGCGATCTCGGTGGCTTTCTTCTTCTCACTGTAATATCGCCGGCAGCACCACCGGATACCCGCTGGGCGTGTCGCGCAGCACCTCCAGCGGCACGTGGTAGGCCTGGCTGAGCACCCCGGCGGTCAACACCGCATCCACCGTGCCGTGCCGGACGATGCGCCCCTCCACCAGCAGGGCCACCTGGTCGCAATAGCGCGCCACCAGGTTCAGGTCGTGCAGCACCATCACCACCGAGAGCTCATCCTGTTTGGCCAGGCGGCGCACCTGCTCCAGCAGGCTGAGCTGGTATTGCAGGTCCAGGTTCGAGGTCGGCTCGTCCAGCAGCAAAATCGGCGTCGATTGCGCCAGCGCGCGCGCCAGCAGCACGCGCTGCTGCTCGCCGCCGGAAAGCTCGCCCACGCGCCGCTCGGCCAGCGCCAGCGTGTCGGTGCGGCGCATGGCCTCCCGGGCGATCTCCTCGTCGCGGGGCGAAACCTGCCCCAGCCAGTTCAGGTAGGGTGTGCGCCCGAGCAACACGGTCTCCCAGGCGGTGAAGGCCGGCGGCAGGCTGCGCGCCTGCGGCACCACCGCCAGATGCCGGGCCAGGTCGGGCGCGCCCATGCCGCGCAGGCTGCGCCCCTCCACCAGCACCTGCCCGGCCCGCACCGGCAGCACCCCGCTCAACGCGCGGATCAGGGTCGATTTTCCCGCGCCGTTGGGGCCGATCAAACCCAGCACCTCGCCCGGCGCCACCGAAAAACTGACCTCGTGGAGCACGGCGCGTTCACCGTAGGAAACTGAAAGCGAATCCACTTGTAACATAGGCATCACCAGAAGGATTGTTGTTTGGCGCGGCGCAGCACCCACAGGAAGAAGGGCGCGCCCGCCAGTGATGTGATCAGGCCCACCGGCAGTTCCTGCGGCGCCATCAACGCACGCGCCAGCACGTCGCAGACCAGCAGGAAGGCCGCCCCGCCGAGCGTGGAAAGCGGCAACAGTCGGCGGTAGTCGCCGCCCCAGGCCAGCCGCACCAGGTGCGGGACGATCAGCCCGACAAAGCCGATCACCCCGGCGAAGGCCACCGCCGCTGCGGTGGTGAGAGTGGCTGCCACGACGACGATGCGCCGCACGCGTTCCACCGGCAGCCCCAATTGGTGGGCCTGCTCGTCGCCGAATTGCAGCACGTTGAGCGCGTGCCCGCTGGCTAACAGCACGCCGACACCGGCTGCCAGGTAGGGCAGCACGGCCAATACCGGCTGCCAGCCGGAGAGCGTCGAGCCGCCCAACTGCCACACCAGCGCGCGGCGCAGCTCGCCGGTGGCGTTGAGCATCAAAAACGAACTCAGCGCGGTGCAGAACGAACTGACCGCCACGCCGGCCAGGATCAGGTTGGTGGTGGGCACGGTGCGCCCCACCCGCGCCAGTTGATACACCACCCACACGGTCAGCAGCGCGCCGGCAAAGGCCGCCAGCGGCACCGCCAGCAGCCCGATGGTTCCCCGCGGCGATTGAATCGTCATGGCCAGCACCGCGCCCAGCCCGGCGCCGGATGCCACCCCGATCAGGTACGGATCGGCCAGCGGGTTGCGGAACAGCCCCTGGTAGGCGCCGCCGCTGGTTGCCAGCGCCGCGCCGGTGATTGCCACCAGCAACGTGCGCGGCAGGCGCAGCGACAGCAGGATGGTGGCGTAGGTATCCGCCTGCGGCAGCAACGGCTGGCTGCCGGTCAACGCCGCCCGGATCAGGTCCCACAGCGCGGCCGGCGGGATGAACACGCTGCCGACCGCCACGCTGAGCACCAGGGCGGCTGCCAGCGCAAGGACGCTGATGAGGTAGGGGCGGGTTGAGAATTTCATCATGAGGAAATAGCCACAGAGGGCACGGAGGTCTCAGAGAAAGAAGAAAGAGATGGAAAACAAAGAGAGGCAAACAGGCTCCTGGACTTGCTTCCCGAAAGCCAAAGTTCGCGAATCATCCCACGCGCATTCGGGCACGCGATTCGTTCTGTGGATTCCTCTTTTCTTTTCATAGATTCTCTGTGTCCACTTTCTCTGTGCCCTCTATGGCTATCTTTTCTTTTACTTGAACAACTCAGGCCGCAACAGCCTGGCGATTTGTTCCAGCCCATCCACCAGGCGCGGGCCGGGGCGGCTGACCAGGTTATCATCAAATGGATAAATGCGGCCCTGCTGCACCGCCGCCAGCGCATCCCACCCCGGGCGTGCAGCCACCTGCTCGGCGGTCACGCCGTAGGCCGCATCGCCCAGCAAGATAACGCCCGGGTTGGCCACCAGCAGCTCCTCCTGGCTCATCTGGACATAATCGCCCTGTAGATTGTTGCCAATATTCATTCCACCGGCCAGGTCGATCAACTGCGACAGGAAAGTGCCACCACCGGCCGTCCAGGGCTTGGCCGGGTCGCTGCCGTCCATCTCATAAAAGACCGTGATGGTGCTGGAAATTGGCATCAACTTCTCCGTCACCGCCTGCACGCGCGCCTGCAGCGAGGCAGCCAGCGCATCCGCCTCACTCTCGCGTCCGGCGAGCCGGCCCACAATCTTCAGATTGGCATACATGCCGTCCAGGTCCTTCGGATTGGACAGGTAATATACCGTCAGGCCCAGGTCTTCCAGAGATTTGACCTGCTCGGGCGTATTGATCTCGGCGGCCAGCACCAGGTCGGGTTTCAGGCTGGCGATGGTCTCCAGCGAGTAGGTGCCCATCGAGCCGCCCACGCTGGGCAGCGCTTTGGCTTCGGCCGGGTAGTCGGAGAATTCGTCGCGCCCAACCATCTGCCCGCCCGCGCCGATGGCGAACAGGATTTCGGTGTTGGAGGGCGCCAGCGAGACGATCTTCTGCGCCGGGGCCGCCAGCGAAACCGTCCGGCTCAGGCCGTCGGTGAGCGTGATGGGGGCGGCGGTGGGCGTCACGGCAGCGCCGCAGGCTGAAAGCAGCAGAGCTGCCAGAATACTGAGGGTAACAAGGGTTGTCAGTCGTTTCATGTCCATTCCCATGGTGAATAAAAGAATACGAAGGCCGGGATTGCCCGGCAGACGGCACTACTGAACTCTGTCACTTTTGCTGTGCGCTGCCGACCGGTAAAAATTAAAAACCCTGTCCGCGTGGACAGGGAAGTTTGTGGTTTGGTCAGGCACGTTTCCACCTCCTTTTCCGCGAAGTTGTGGATCAACACCTGCCTGGGCGGGCGACCTGGCTTGCTGGCACTTCATCACCGCCAGCTCACAGTTGCGCGACAGCGCCGGACTTGCACCGGCTTCGCCTTTGAGCATTCACATCCGGGAGAGCATGCACCCGGCAGGTCTATTCAATTGTCGAGGTCATTGTATGCCCGCTTGAGGAGACTGTCAAGCCCGGTAAAGGCTAATAAAAATTACCCCCGCAGGGCTGCGGGGGAGCGGGAGACAAGGGGTGACTAATAGGTGATCACACGCGGCAGCTTCTTGGCCTGGTCGATCCAATCGGCCACCATCTTCTCGGTGGGCGTGCGGCGGACGAGCTTCTTGGCTTCGTTGACTTCCAAAATCTTCTGGAACAGGTTCTTGGCGGCGCGCTGGGCCAGCTCAGGCACGGTATCCACGCCGGCTTCTTCCAGCAGGTCGGCATATTCTTCGGCCACGCCTTTGATGCGAAACAGATCAACGTGGTTGACCCATTCGAGGATCAGGGCGTCGCTGATGCCGGCCTTTTCGGCCAGTTCCTTACGGCCCTTGGGCGTGGCGCCAGCCTTGAGCAGCGCCTCGGTGCTGGCAATGCCGGCTCCCTTGAGTTTTTCCGCATACGTGGGTCCAATTCCTTCAACGGTGAGCAGATTAGCCATGATACTTCTCCTGATTTGATAAGCTGAACGATGAAATTGGGTGATTAAGTGCTTTACTTGCCCAGCAAATTACCCAATCCCTTGAGCAAATCGTCGCCCTGAGCGCCGCCTTTCAGCAGCCCATCAATCTGTCCGGCAATCGGCGCGGGCAATTTTTGTTTCAGGAAATTGAGCACCGTTTCAACAGCCGCTTTGGCCTGCTGTTCGGAGATGCCAGTCTTCTGGCTGACAAGTTTGACGAGTTCGTCCATTCATCCTCCCAAGAGCCTGTTTATCATCCTGTTGAACGTCCTATCCAAGCAATGGCCAACATTTGTGACTACCTAAACTATAGGTCACTTGTATAAACACGTCAAGTCATTTTTTAGCGAAATTTTCCCGTTTAACGCGAGACGGATGAGCCGCTCATGCCGCTGGAACTGGCCGTGACCACCTGGTTGCCGCGCACCAGCCGGCCCTTGTAAGGCTTGTCGCCGGCCTCGACCTGCCAGCCCGAAAGCACGTAGGGAATCAGCTCCAGTCCCAGCCATTCGCCGTTGTACTTGCGCGCCAGGTGCACGTGCGCGCCGGTGGCCGCGCCACCCTCGCAGGAGGGGTTGCCCAGCGGTTCACCGGCTTCCACCCTCGAACCAACCGCCGCGCGGTTGGCCAGGTGCATATACACCAGCACCCAGCCGGTCTGCTCGTTGCCGTCGCCGTCCAGGTCCAGCGCCAGCGCGCCGCGCGTCGAACGCACCACCACGCCGGGGGCAGCCGCCACGGCCTGCTGCGGGGCGGGTTTGCAGCCGGTGCCGGCGATGGGCGCCAGGTCGATCGCGCCCGCGGGCGATCCCACGCCCCAGGCGATGTGCGGCCCGCCGGTGAAAGCCCAGGTCTGGCCGGGCGGGATGGGCAGGTCAAGCGCCGGCTGCGTCAGGCCGGCGGGCAGCAGCGGCTCGGCCGCGCGCGACCACGGGTCGCCAAAGCGCGCGGCATAGAAATCAATGAAACCTTCCGGCCCAAGGATGGCGTTCTGCCAGTCGATGAAGGGCAGCAGCCGCGCGAAGAGCGAATACAGCGCGGCCATGCCCGGGTTGGCATCCGCCGGCAATTCCACCATCACGCCGTCAGGGAAGACAATTTGCCCCAATTGCCCGGCGCGGGCAGCGTAATAACCCTGCGAAAGGTAGCGCACCGCCAGGCGGAGTTCGCGGTCCAGCCCGCGGTAGGCCGGGTTCTCAAACCCCAGCGGGTAAGCCGGGTCGCTGCCCGGCGCGGGCTGCCCGTACACCCAGCCGGAGGTATATTCCAGCAGCCCGAGCAGCAGCCGCGGGTTGGTGGAGGTCTCTTCGGCCACGCGCTGGACGATCTGCGCGCCGCTCAACGCCTCCTTGTCCACCGTTTCGCTGTAGCCGCGCAGGAAACCGCCGGCCGAATCGATGAAGGCCGCAGCGTCGAAACCCAGCGCGGCGGGCGAATAGACAATCTCGCTGTCGGGGAAGCGCGGTTTTTCCTGCGCCAGCGCGGTGCCCAGTGGCGGCTGGAGCTGCACGTTGGGCGTCGCGGTGGGCGGGGCGGTCTGCGTGGCCAGTTCAATGCTGCCCGGCGTGCCGGTCGCCTGCATGCGCGCCCGCGAGGGCAGGTTGCAGGCCAGCGCAGGCAAGATCAGCGCCAGCAGCAGCGCCAGAAAGGGGCGGCGGTGAATGTGCATGCAGAAATTGTAACAGAACGGCTGGTCGAGCGCGAATTCTTACCTATTTTTTTTCCGCGCGCCCGCAGGCTGATCGTTGCGATTATTTACCCATCTTCATCCAGCGCACGCCGTACGGCTCCAGTTCCGCGTTCTTGCGGCTGCCCAGCAGATCGTTGCCGCGGCGCAGCCCGGGCGGAAACGCCAGCGAGCGCGGCGTCACGTTCACCAGGCAGGTCACATTGCCGCGCCGCAGCGCGAAGATGCCTGACCCCACGTCCAGCACCTCCTGCGGAGCGTATGGATCAAACGCCGGTTCGGCCGCGCGCGCCCGCAGCATAAGGGACAGCCAGTCAAACACCATCCGTCGCCGCCCACTGGGGTCTTGCAGCCCGGTGGTTAATTCATCCAGCGCCAACTTCTGGCGGTTGATCGCGCGGTTGTGCCCCAGCAGGTCCACGCCCTGCGGCCAGCCGCGCGACCCAAACAGCGAGTGGAAGTAAATGCCCGGCACGCCGCGCAGCGCCAGCAGGATGGCGTGCGCCGCCAGGAAGCGCCGTACCTGCAAGGTTTCATCCTCGCCGCCGGCCGGGTCGGACAGCGCGTCAAAATAATTGATGTTAAGCTCATACGGGCTCTGCGACCCGTCCGGGTTGTGCTTGTAGGAAACCCGCCCGCCGTGTGCCAGCGCGCCCTGCACCAACGCTTCGATTTGCGCGGGCGACAAAATGCCCCGCACCGGGTTCAGGCCAATGCCGTCATGCGAGGCCAGGAAGTTAAAAAAGGTGACACGATCCGTCGGCAGGTGCAGATCCGCCGCCCAGGCGCTCAAGGCACTGGCATTCCCGGTTCGCAGCGTATGCAGCACCAGCGGCGGCAGCGCGAAGTTATACACCATCTGCGCCTCGTTCGCGCCGTCGCCGAAATAGGAGATGTTGTCGCTGTGCGGCACGTTGGTCTCGGTAACCAGCAGCACCTGTGGCGCAACTGCATCCAGCACGGCGCGCATCAACCGGATGACCGCGTGCGTTTGCGGCAGGTGAATGCAGGGCGTGCCGACCTGCTTCCACAGGTAGGCGATCGCGTCCAACCGGATTAATTCCGCCCCATGCGCCACGTAAAATAACAACACGTCCAGTATCTGCATCA
>CALMIB010000469.1 GCA_937863945.1 uncultured Longilinea sp. | reverse complement strand
ATGCTCCCAAACCCGATGCCGCGCGGACTGATTTTTCCCTTGGCGTTGATGACGCGCTGCCAGGGCACATCTGATCCATCCGGCAAGGCTGCCAGTGCAAACCCCACCATCTGCGCCGAGCAACCTCCGACGAGCCGGGCGATTTGCCCGTAGGTTGCCACGCGACCGGATGGGATTTGCCGGACGGTCGCATAAATCCGCTCGTACAACCTGGGACCACTTTGGCTGCTTTCTTCCATCGGATGCCTCTCTCAAATTCAATCTGCATCCATTATAGCGAAGAAAACCGCCCGATATTTCCGGGCGGTTTGACTTTTATGAAACCACTTTGTCGTTTACCAGGCACATCAGGCGCTCATTGGGGGCCAGGGCCTGCCGCGCCTGTTCGCGTAAGATGTTGACGCCGGCAAAGAATTCGCGCATCATCACCACCATCAGGTATCCGCGGTCTGGCGAAATCCGCAAAAGGTCCCGCTTGCTGGTTTTCGAGAAGGCGCCCATCATGCGCATGAACAGCATTTCCAACCAGAGGCTGCTTTCAATGGATTGGTTAAAGTCTTGTTTGAATTGCGTCCTGTTGAGCTTTAAGTCAAACAATTCCATCATGAAGCGGTACTGCATTTGCTGATGTTTCTCGAATTTGCGGATTGCCGAGATCCCCATCCGTCCTGAATTCACCATGCGGTCATATTCGCTCAGGGAAAAGGTATTCACGTAAAGGGAACCATCCAGATAGCTGAACGAACCAGAGCCCACGCCGACGTATTCTTCGTATTCCACGATGTACTCGTCAATCATGGTGATATCTTTGCGCGCATAGGTCCAGGCTGACATGGGCCGGTAAACCTGACTCAATTCCTCATTCACGATGCGGTAGAACGCCGGTTCACGCGAATAATCCACTTTGCCAATCGCCCGGTCCATCGCAAAGGAAACCGAGGGCGCGCTCATCAATGGGTAAAAAGTGACCTGATTGGCGCCGGATTCGATCGTTTTCCGAATATCTTCGCGCAGGATCTCTTCCGTTTGGCTCGGAAAATTGAAGATCATATCCACATTGATGGATGGCAGAACACCAACTGCGTCCTGGATCCGCCGCAACACTTCTTCACCGGTGCCAAATTTAGAGAGTCGGCTCATCTGCTTCAACAGGGTGTTATCGAAACTCTGAACGCCGACCGATAACCGGTCAACCCTGCCCTTGAGTTGGTTCAGGATTTCAGGGGTCAGGTGGTTCGGATTGGTCTCGCACGATACCTCGCGGATACCAAATAATTGCTTGGCGAGATCAATGGTTTCTACCAGTTCATCCACCAGGATGGTGGGCGTTCCGCCGCCAAAGTACAGCGACTCAAACTTGTAGCCCAGGTCGGCGACAATCTGCAATTCTTTGCGCAAATTGCGGAAATACGTTCGCGCACGGTCTTCCTGGTATAAAAAGCGGTTAAAAGAACAATACGGGCACAGGCTCTCGCAAAAAGGAACGTGGGCATACAAAACATACTTGCGGCCAGCACGCGGGCCGGGTAATTTTTCAATGGTCGCAGGTTTAAGATCCAGGTACTTTCGGGTTACTTTTTTCAGAACGTATGCTAATAGATCTGTGCCAATTTGCAATTTGAAATCGGAAAAACTTCTCCTGGCTCGTCCAGTTTGATAGGAAATACCGTTGGCGTTTAATTGATCGAGAATACTTTTATCAATGACGGGTATGTTCTTCAATGGATAACCTCGTTAAAAGGCCATTGCGGCTAATTCGACCTTTTCCTCAAAGAAGACAATAATACCACAATTACTCTGTAACGGGATCGCACCCGGCATAGAAAACATGGTGCAATTCGTGTATACTCAGTCATGGCAATCCGGTTCAAAAAAATAACTATTGAGGACAAAGACGATCATGAAATATCGACATTTAGGTAAAGCAGGAATTAAAGTTAGCGAACTTTCCCTGGGCGCCTGGGTGACCTACGGCGAGCAGGTTGGAGAAGATGTGGCTGACCAGTGCATGCGCGCGGCTTATGATGCCGGGGTCAATTTTTTTGACAACGCAGAATCCTATGCGCGTGGAAATGCTGAAATCGTCATGGGCAATGTGATTAAGAAAGCCGGCTGGCGGCGGGAGGATCTGGTCGTATCCACAAAAATATTCTGGGGCGGCGATGGGCCCAATGATCGCGGCCTATCCCACAAGCACATCCTCGAGGGCGTTAATAACTCCTTGCGCCGGCTGCAAATGGATTACGTCGATCTCTTATTCTGTCACCGCCCAGATCCCGAAACCCCGATTGAAGAGACGGTGCGGGCAATGGATATTGTCATCAATCAAGGTAAGGCTTTTTATTGGGGCACTTCGGAATGGAGCGCCGCTGATATCATGCGCGCCGACAGTTTCGCGCGCCAGAATCACCTCACACCGCCCAGCATGGAGCAACCGCAGTACAACATGTTCGTGCGGGACAGCATGGAAAAAGAGTTGCTGCCCGTTTTTCGAGAGCTGGGCTACGGCGCCACCATTTGGAGCCCGCTTGCATCCGGTTTGCTCACCGGGAAATACAATGCCGGCATCCCTGCCGATAGCCGTGTGGCTACCAAAGGATTTGAATGGCTGAAAGACTCAGTACTCAACCCCGAAAAGATAGCTAAAGTGCAGTTGCTACAGCCCATTGCCAGCGATCTGGGGGGAACCATTGCGCAGTTGGCCCTGGCCTGGTGTTTGAAAAATCCCAATGTCAGCACCGTCATCACCGGGGCCAGCCGGCCTCAGCAAGTTCACGAGAACATGAAGGCCCTGGAACTGGTAGATAAGCTCACCGATGAGGTGATGCAAAAGATTGACGAAATTCTGGCCAACAAACCCTGATTACCGCCTGAATTCATTCTAAACAACAACCCCGGCAGCAAATTGCTTTGCCGGGGTGTCATTATTCCTCCACGCCTTGGGTTCTTGCTTTTACAACCCTTTGCTCCCGAATCAACGCCCAAACGCTGAGCAAAAATGCCATGCTGATCCATACGACTAACAATGAGGTGGTTTGTTGAAACCCTGCCACCTCTGCCTGATTTGTCCCGGTCAATCCAGCCTCGAATGAACGCCGGGTTCCAGAAACCCATAACGCGCTCACCAGCGAGGTGCCGA
>CALMIB010000468.1 GCA_937863945.1 uncultured Longilinea sp. | reverse complement strand
GAGGAGCCGGTGCCGTATGACAACCAGCCCGGCAGCGAACAGCCGCTCTACGAGCACCTGCAGCGCAGCCTGCGTTACACGCTCGACCGGCTGGGGCCGCATGGGCTGCCGTTGATCGGGCGCGCCGACTGGAACGATTGCCTGAACCTGAACTGTTTCTCCGATACGCCCGGCCAGTCCTTTCAGACCACTACCAATCGGGAGGGCAGGGTCGCCGAATCGGTCTTCATCGGCGGATTGTTCGTGCTGGCGGCCAATGAAATGGCGGCGCTCTCGCGGCATTACGGCCGGCGCGCCGACGCGGATTTCTACCGGCTGTCGGCCCAGAAGATGGGCGTGACCGTGATGGAACACGGCTGGGATGGCGAGTGGTTCCTGCGCGCCTATGACGCGCTGGGGCAGCCGGTGGGCTCGCGGCAGTGCGACGAAGGCAAAATCTTTATCGAACCGCAGGGCATTTGCGTGCTGGCCGGGCTGGGCACGGCCGATGGCCGCGCCGAGCAGGCCCTGGCGTCGGTGCGTCAGCACCTGGCATCGCAGCACGGCATTGTCTTGCTGTATCCGGGTTTTACGCATTACTACCTCAACCTGGGCGAAATTACCTCCTATCCGCCCGGTTACAAAGAAAACGGCAGCGTCTTCTGCCACACCAACCCGTGGATCATGGCGGCCGAAGCCAGCCTGGGGCACGGCGATCAGGCGCACGACTATTACCTGCGCATCAACCCCTCGGCGCGCGAGGCGATCAGCGACGTGCACCGCGGCGAGCCGTATGTGTATGCCCAGACCATCGCCGGCAAGGAAGCCCCCACTTTTGGCGAAGCCAAGAATACATGGCTCACCGGCACGGCGGCCTGGAACTTTACCGCCATCTCGCAATGGATCCTGGGCGTCCGGCCGACGCTGGATGGGTTGCAAATCGCTCCTGTCATCCCCACAGCCTGGCAGGAAGTGGATCTGCGGCGTTTGTACCGCGGGGTGACCTATGCCATCCACGTGGAACGTCGCGGCAGCGGCAACCAGGTGCAGTTGCAGGTCAACGGCGTTCAGATGGATGGGAATGTCATTCCCATTCCCGCGGAGGGCGTGCGCGAGGTGAGCGTGTTGGTCGTCCTTTCGTGAGGCCTGGAGCGGTCAGCGAGGAGTGCACGGATGAACTTCGGCTATTTTGGCGACCAACACCGCGAGTGTGTCATCATCGATCCGCGCATGCCGGACATGGATTTCGATCCTGTAATCAACGTGCCCACCCCGCGGCATGCCAGCAAGTGCCTCCGGCAGCTTTGAGGTGGAAGCCTGGCTTTAACCGGTCAGGGCTTGAAGGCGTCCGCGATTGACGCAGACAGATCTTTTGAAGTGGCCTGTTGAACCGCATCGAGAAAATCCGACCGGGTGGCGATTTGCCCGTCAAAGCGCGCCAGGTAGGTTTGCAGCGCGTTGAAAAAGGCCGCGTCGCCCATGGCCTGGCGCAGCGCATGCAGGAATTGCGCGCCGCGCAGGTAAACAAGGTTGCGGTAGGGTGTGAACCGGGAGAAATCGTAAATAGTCGCGCTCAGCGAGCCTTTCGGGGCATGCGGTTCGACGCGGAAGCCCCACCACCAGTCGGCCAGCTCAGGGTTCAGGCTCTCGTAAAAGAGCAATTCGCTGTAAGTGCACAGGGCTTCATCCAGCCAGGGCTCCATAGCCTGATCGCTGCCGACCCGTCCATACCACCACTGGTGAGCGGTTTCGTGCACGGCGATCAACGCCAGGTACGAGCGCGGCGAGCCGTCGAAGCCGTAGTAAAAGCG
>CALMIB010000467.1 GCA_937863945.1 uncultured Longilinea sp. | reverse complement strand
GATTTTTCCCGCCTCGCCCCTACTGGGCAGGCCCTTACCGGGCAGACTACAAGCCTCGCCCGGTTTACGAGCATGGGCGAGGCTCATGCGAACACAGCCAGCGGCCTCATGGAAGGGCTGTTGACGTTGCTGCTTTCAGACAAGCTCAACCTGTCGGTGACCGGCGAAACGGGCAAGAAACGCAGCCCCAAAGCCGGAAAGCAGCGAGATCCGTCAGAGACTGAGCGAAAAGCGCGTCGAGCCCGCCGGAGACGAAAGGGTAAGCCAATCAAAACACATTAAAACACTCCCTGATAAATTCTGGGAGCGTTTTGATTACAGGTTCAGCCCATTAATTCGTAAGATGCATCGATACCTTCGTCCAAAACAACAAAAAGCCCTCTCTGCTTTCGCTTTTTTAGCGAAGGTGATGACAATCACAAGGCATTTTTCTCCACTTTTTCAATTTCGGCCATCAGCAGGGCATGCAGCCCGGGGTTGGCGGCCGCCACCGAGTACGGCGGGCGCATGAAATCCGGTTCGCCCTGCATGCTGGTGACGGTTACCCCGGCCTCCAGCGCGATCAACCCGGCCGCGGCCACGTCCCAGGCGTTCAACTGCATCTCCCAGTAGCCGTCCAGCCGCCCGCAGGCCACGTAGCACAGATCCAGCGCGGCCGAACCCAGCCGCCGCACGGCCTGGGTGTGTTTGACGAAGTGAATGAGACGCGGCACGTTGCGGTCGCGGATTTCGGGATTGTACGAAAAGCCAGTCACCAGCAGCGCCTTTTGCAGCTCGCTGGCCGCGGCCGGCGCGACCGGCGCGCCGTTCAACCAGGCACCCTTCCCCCGTTCGGCGGCGAAGCACTCGTCGCGCAGCGGATCGTACACCACGCCCAGCGTCACCTGCCCGCCCACCGCGTAAGCGATCGAGACGGCAAAGATCGGCACGCCGTGGGCGTAATTGACCGTGCCGTCCAGCGGGTCGATGATCCAGCGGTTGCCGTTTTCGCCTTCGAACCGGCCGCTTTCTTCGGTGATGATGGCGTCGCCGGGGAAGCGCGCCTGGATGCGCTCCAGCAGCAGCTTCTCCGAGCGGTGGTCCACCTCGGTCACCAGGTCGATCAGACCTTTGTGGCGCACCTGGTGGTCTTGCCCGTAGCCTTCGCGTAAAATCTGACCCGCCGCGCGGGCCAGTTCGATCACGTCCTTCAGGGTGGGTTGGGTCATACGGCGCACAGCTTTCCGGTTAAGCATCTGGCCGCTCGAGCGCGGCCAGAAGTTGGGGATAGGGTTGAAAAACTCAATCCACGGGATTGAGACGGCCGACCAGCCGCAGTAAATCGTCCAATTCTTCCTGGATTTCCTTGTGGTCGCTCATCTCCTGCACCAGCAGTGCCTCGAAGGGCGGCTTTTGCTCGGGCGGCAGGGTTTGCAACAGGCGCTGGGTGCGCGCGATCTGGGTGGTTTTGTGCTGCAGCTTGGATTCGAGCCGTTCGCGGTAACCGCGGTAAAAATCGTTGTCGCTGATCGGCGTGGTGCGCTCGACCGCGCCGCCGGTGAGCACTTCGGCCACGGTCAGCAGAAAATCCTCCGGGTCAATGGGCTTTTCAATAAAGCGTACCGCGCCCAGGTTGAGCGCGAAGGACTTATCCTCGCTGGTCAGGTAGGTGGCGGAGATGAAAATGACCGGAATCTGGTTGGTGCGCGGGTTCTTGCGCAGGTTGTGCACCAGGCTGTAGCCGTCCATGAGCGGCATGAGAATGTCGGTGATGATCAACGCCGGGCGCTCGACCTCGACGCGCGAGAGCGCTTCGCGCCCGTTGCGCGCCGAAATCACCGGGTAACCCTTGAAGCGCAGGGTCACTTCGAGCAGCTCGCGCACGTTGGGGTTATCTTCGACCACCAGGATGGGTCCGTAGGGAATGTTCATGACCGTGATTTTAATGCAGGCGCGTAAAAAATGAGTTTACATTTGCCTTGCGGTTTTATGCGCTGCCCCCCTCCGGCCAGTCGCGCAGTTCATTCTCATCGGCCAGCGCCTCGAAGAAGCGCACCAGGTCGGCGTGACGGGTTTCGGCCAGGGCCAGCGCGGCGGGCGTGTTCAGCCGGTCGCGCACGCGGCGCAGCTTGAACAGGTACTCGTGGTAGGCCGAATGCGGCTCGCCGGGCTCCTTCTCGCCGGTGTCGAGGAAGCGCTGCGAGGGCGGGGCATAGGTGGGCTGCCCGGCCTGCACGGCGTAGGCAATGGTGCGCGCCACGCCGATGGCGCCCAGCACGTCGAGCTTGTCGGCGTCGAACAGCACCTGCGCCTCCAGGCTGGCGGGGCGCTGGTTGCCGCGGAAGCGGTGCGCGCGGATGCATTCCTGCACGCGCTCGATTCGGTCTGCACCCCAGCCTTCAGCCTGCAAAATGCGCTCGGCCTCTTCGGCCGAGGCCTCATGGTGGCTGCCCCGCCCGCCGCCGGCCGGGTGGCTGCCTTCCACGTCGTGCAGCAGCGCGGCGGCGCGCACGATCTCCAGGTCGGCGCCGGCGGCAACGGCCAGTTTTTCGGCCAGGTGGTACACGCGCAGGACGTGGTCAAAGCCGTGCACGGCATCGTTTTGCGGGTAAAGGGCGCGGGCCTGTTCGATGGTGGGCATGGGCGAAGAACCTCGGGGGTGGGATAAGCGATTGTACCACTGGGGAAGCGATTCGCGGCCTGCCCTGTAAGGGTTGGCTTTTCGCAGTCAGCGACTTGACGTGGATGCCGTTCCTGGTAGGGGCACGGCTGTCCCGGACAGAATCGCGGTTAAGCACAGCCTTGCCGTGCCCTTGCGATGGTCGAAACGTTAATCGCCCTCAAAACGGTAGTGGCAGTTACCTTTTAAATCTGTCTATTTTGCGGGTAGAATCAGGCCATGAGTCCCATCCCGCTGCAAATCAGCCTGCTGCCCGGGCGCTACAGCGTTTGCCGCCTGGCGCCCAACGCCGCCGTGCCGGCTCTGTCGGGCGCATTTTTCTCGGTCACGCGCACGGCAGTTGAGCTATCCATCGTCTGCGCCGAGGCGCAGGCCCCCGCCGGCGCGCGCTGCGAACCGGGCTGGCGCGTGCTGCGCCTGGAGGGCCCGTTCGCGTTTGACCAGGTTGGCGTGCTGCTGGCGGTGCTGGCGCCGCTGGGGGAAGCCGGGGTGAGCATCTTCGCGCTGTCAACGTTCGATACCGATTTCATCCTGGTCAAGGAAACAGCCCTGTCTCGGGCGCGCACTGCTCTGAAGGGCGCGGGGCACGCGCTGAAAGCATTGCAGGAGTGATTCATTATCAAATTTTGCGACTCTTTGCGAAACGTTAATCGTTTCATATCATGTAAGCAGTATGAAAGCATAATTTTTGTTTAAACACCGGTAGAGCTTGCAGGTAAATCAAGAAGGGCGGAGGGGGCCGTCCCTGTTGCAGTCCAGGCAGAGCCATGACGACCGCCTTTGATCATCGCTGGAACATCAAATTACAAATCGCCAATCCTGCCCTGGTTGAGGCAGGACCGTTGGTTTTACAGAAGAAGCTGGAGCGCGTTGTTCCCGCGCCGCTGGCGCTGCCGGTGCCAGGCGCATACCTGCTGCACCCCAATAGCGGCGATTTGCATGCATTGGCCGACCTCATGCGCAGGGCTTACAGCCTGGGCTATGACGCCCTGCCCGCGCTGCGGATGAGATTGCATGGCTATTTCTCCTCCGGCGAAGTCCGGCCACTGCTGGACTGCTCGTGGATGTGCTTTCTTGACGGGCGCGTTGTTTCGGCTTGCCTGATCGCAATGCCGCGCGATGAAAGCGCGCCGAAGCTGGTTGATCTGATTACCGATACCGGCTGGCAGAGGCACGGGCTGGCAACGACCGTACTGGAAAAATCGCAGCACACGCTGGTTGAACATGGCTTTACCAGCCTGTGGCTGTCCTGCCATGCCGGCGACCATGCCGCCATCCGCAAATTCGAGCAATTGGGTTTTCAGCACCCATCCAACTGACCGCTATTCGTTCCGTTCTCCGGGAATGTGGGGCTTTGGCCGGAAGGCAATTTCCCCCTGTTTTTTTATGGACAGGCGGCCCAAAAACGATACAATATTCCTATTCTTGCGCTGTTTTCTGAACAATTAAGGAGTTGCCCTTGCTGCCTGCTTCACTGGTTGATTCGGCCTGTGAAATTCTTGAATCGGCGCGTCCTCTGTTGACGGACGCCATCCTTGCAGACCTTTACACAAATCCGTTCTGGAAAAACCGCTTTGACGAATACGGACGCGAGTACGCCCGTATCGACATCCAGTACCACCTCAATTCTTTAATCATGGCGCTGCGTTCGGATTCGCGCGCCAGCTATCCCGATTACTGGGTCAGGTACCGCCTGGTGATGGTGCAGCGCGGCGCCTGCACGCGCCATGTGCACGAGTGTATCGCCTGCACTGCCCGCCAGGTGGGGTTGGTGCTGAGTGAAGCCTTCCCGCTGGCCGAACCACACTTTGCCGCCGCGCACCGCGGGCTGGAGTATGACCTGCCCGCCTGCAAGGCTCTCAGCGCGCAGCGGGATGCAATCATCGAGCGCGTCGCCGGGCAAATCAGCCCGCTGGAGGACGAACGCGGATCGACCCGCCGCGATGTGCGCTACCACCTCAGCTACCTGGAAGACGCCGCGGCGCTTGACCGCCCAGAGCTGTTCGCGCAGTACACGCAAAGCGTGCGGCCAATCCCGATGGAATTCGGGCTTTCCGGCGCCCTGCAGGCGTTGGACGAAGCCCTGACGCAAATGCTCCCCGCTGAAAGCGCAACCATTTTCACCGCGGTGTTGAGAAGCGTCCTATTGTAACGTATCGTAGAATGGTCCTTTCCACGGGGATAGGCGCGGCTGCCAGACCTGATTTTATTCTGGACGGTGCATCCCTGTCATTCATCTTCACGGAGGCGGGTATGCTGCAAACGATAATGGCAATCCTGATCGGTCTGGTGGGCGGCGTGGCAGTTGGCTTCCAGGGACCCATCGCCGGCGCCATGGGTCAGCGCATTGGCGGCACGGCCAGCAGCCTGATCATCCACGTCGGCGGCGCGATCTTCTCGGCGCTGCTGCTGGCCTTCCGGCACGGCGAAAACATCCAGGCCTGGAAGAGCCTGCCCTGGTACATGCTCATCGCGGGCATCTTCGGTCTGATCCTTTACCAGACCATTAACGTCACCCTGCCGCGCCTTGGTAGCACCATGATGGTCACGCTGATCATTACCGGGCAACTGGGCACCGGCGTGCTGATCGATCATTTTGGCTGGCTGGGCGTGCCCGTCAACCCCATCACCTTCAGCCGCGCAGCGGGGCTGCTGCTGTTGCTGGGCGGCGGCTACCTGATTTCACGCTGAGCGCGGGCGATTCCCGCGCGGTCAACAATTTGCATTTCAGCACCGATTCCCTATAATTAATTCAAAGTGCGGCATTGCCGCGCCGGGGAACAATGCCTGGCAACGAAATTTTGGATGGGAGGTCGGCATGAGAGGCAAAAACTGGATTTCCGCGGCGCCGCTGGCGTTGGCGCTTTCGGGCTGCGCGCAACAGGACGCAACCGCGCCAGGCCTGCCCTGGTGGGGCTGGCTGATCATCATCCTGGTCATCTTCCTGCTTTTCTGGCTGGTGTTCCGCTCGCGGCCGGTGGAGGAAACCCCGCCGCCCGCGCACGAAGCCGAAGCTCTCACGCGCGCCGCCGAAGCGGCGGTGCTGGAACAACCGGCTGCCGAGGCCGTTTCGGCCACGCTGCCGCCGGATGACCTGACCATCATCGAGGGCATCGGGCCCAAAATCAATTCCATTTTGCAAGCTGCCGGGGTGAACACCTTCGCACAACTGGCCGCGCTGGAACCGCAGCAGATCATGGCCATCCTCACCGCCAACGGGATTCGCCTGGCGGATGCTTCATCCTGGCCGGAGCAGGCCGGCATGGCGGCCCGAGGTGAAATGCAGCGCTTGCAATTGTTCCAGGAGACGCTCAAAGGCGGGCGCAAGGTCTGATAGTACCCGCTCTTGTCAGGAAACACTCAGGGGATGCCGGAAAAACTGGCATCCCCTGTTTTAGCCAAATGCTCTTATACTTGTGCCCATGCCCTGGCAGCAGATCTACGATCCCCTGAATTCTACCTGGCTATCCACCGCGGCGGCGCTGTTGCCCGCGGTGGTGCTGCTGGGCTGCCTGGGACTGCTGCGGCTGCGCGCACATTGGGCCGCGCTGGCCGGGCTGGGGTGCGCGCTGTTGGTGGCGCTGGCGGTTTATCGCATGCCCGCCGGCATGGCGTTGAGCAGCAGCCTGTACGGCGCGGCTTACGGCCTGCTGCCAATCGGCTGGATCATTTTCACGACGATCCTTCTCTACCGCCTGAGCGACGCGCGCGGCCTCTTCACCGGCCTGCGCCGCAGCCTGATGCGCATCACCCCCGATCCGCGCCTGCAACTCATCCTGGTGGCGTTTTGCTTCGGCTCGTTCCTGGAAGGCGCGGCCGGTTTCGGCACGCCCGTGGTGGTGACCGCTTCGATCCTGATCGGGTTGGGCTTCCCCGCGCTGCCCGCGGCCGGGCTGGCGCTGCTGGCCAACACAGCCCCGGTGCCCTTTGCCAGCCTGGGCACGCCGCTGGTGGCGCTGCAATCGGTCACCGGTCTGGATTTGCACCTGCTGACTTCCACGGTGGCGCTGCAACTGACCCTCTTTGACCTGATTTTGCCGTTCTGGCTGGTGGCGGTCTTCTCCGGGTTGAAATCGGCCTGGCAGGTGGCCCCGGCCCTGCTGGTGGCGGGAGGCAGCTATGCGGTAACACAGTATGCCATCGCCCGGCTGCACGGACCCTGGCTGGTCAACATCCTTTCTGCGCTGGTGTCACTGGCTGCGCTGACGCTGTTCCTGCGCGTCTGGAAACCGCGCCATGCGTGGCGCTTTGAAGGCGAGGCCCGCCCGGCGGAAGCCGACGCCCCCCTGCAGCCCGGCGAAGCATTGCGTGGCTGGGCGCCCTGGCTGATTTTGAGCGTGCTGGTGTTTGTGTGGGGCCTGCCGCAGGTGCGCAGCGCGCTGGATTCGATTTCATTGGTGCGCATTCCCATCGCCGGGCTGCACCTGCTGGCCGAGCGCATGCCGCCGGTGACGGCGCAGCCCCAGCCGCAAAACGCGGTCTTTGATTTTGCCTGGCTGTCGGCCTCGGGCACGGCCATCCTGCTGGCGGCGCTCATCACCGCGGCCTGGCTCAAGTTCAGCCCGCGTGAGTTGTTTACCCAGGCCGCCGCGACCTTCAAGCAGGTGCGCTTCACGCTGCTCACGCTGTGCGCCATGCTGGCAATGGGCTTTGTCATCCGTTACGCCGGCATGGACGGCACGCTGGGGCTGACCTTTGCCCGCACCGGCGCATTGTATCCCTTCTTCGGCACGCTGCTGGGCTGGCTGGGCGTGGTCATCACCGGCTCGGACACCTCGTCCAACGTGCTGTTTGGCAGCCTGCAGCGCATCACCGCCGAACAGCTCGGCCTGCAGCCGGAAGTGATGGCCGCCGCCAACACCTCGGGCGGCGTGATGGGCAAGATGATCAACGCGCAGAGCCTGGTGGTGGCCGGCGCGGCTACCGGCATAACCGGGCGCGAAGGCGAGATCCTGCGCTACGTCTTTTTCCATTCGCTGGCGCTGGCAGCCATGGCCGGGTTGATCGTCATGGCGATGGCTTACTGGGGTTAAGGTATCCCTTTCCAACCAAAAATGGCCAAGAAATCCTTCTTTCTCACGTTTGCCGCGTTGCTCGCATTCATCCTGCTGGCATTGATCGCCATCGACGGCATCACCGACCTGCTGGAAAATCCCTCCACGGTGATCAGCGGCGCCAAGTGCGAACCGCCCTGCTGGCGCGGGATCACCCCCGGGCAGGAGGACCCCTATCACATCTTTGAGATGCTGAGCGGGATGAACGACGTGAACATGAATTCGATTGCGTTCCAGTCCGACAAGGACGACCGGATCGAATCGATCTACTGGGCTTTTCAGCGGCCCGCGCCCGATGGCACCGGCACGGTTTACTTTGCAGAAGAGCGCGTCACCGCGATCAGCATCCTGACGATCAACGCTTTAAACCTGGGCGAGCTTTTTGAACGCCTGGGCGAACCGGATCACTACTGGGCCGAGGTCGGCCAGCGCGAATACAACGAATACCTGCGCGTGTACCTGTTTTTCCCCCAGGGCTGCGTGGCCGACGTGCTGATCGATTTTGAGAGCGGCGACGAACAGGTGACGCTCAAGCAATCCACGCCGGTCTTCCGGGTGACCTATTATGACCCGGCCCGGTACGACAGCCTGCTGGAAACGCGCATCCTGATCGATAAAGTGCCCAACGCGCGCACCGGCCGCCTGACGCCGTGGCCGGGCTATGGCGCGATCCCGATCAAAGGTAATTAAAACAACAGGGCGGCCATCCGGCCGCCCTGAATTGAATTATGACAGGAATTTACGCATCCGGGGGGAACTCGCCGGGCGCTTCGGGCGCAGCCGGTGCAGCCGGGGCAGCCGGGGCAGCCGGTGCAGCCGGGGCGATTGGGGCGATTGGGGCGACCGCGGTTTCCGCGGCGGGCGCGCCGGCCTTGCGGCCGGTCAGCCGGCGGAAGGTCAGCGTCCAGGTGCTGTAGGTGTAGGCTGTCAGAATACCGCTGCCCAGGATGGCAAACGGCAGCAGGATGAGCCCAAAAATCATGCTTGCAGTGACCAGTGTGCTGTTTAGAGCACCTCCCCCAAACAGCGAAATACCCAGCGGCGCCAGGGCCATGCCAAACGGCAGCCCCAGCAAGAGTCCTGCCGCCAGGCCAATGACCAGCAGGATCAGGCCCATGACGATCATTTCACCCGGCCGGTCGATGACAACCCGCCAGGCGCGGCCAAAAGCCTGCCAGAGGTCCAGGTCTTCGGCCACCAGCGCCACCTGCACCTGGGTCAGGTAAATGCCCACGAGAAAGCTAAGTGGGACGATCAGGCACAACAGCGGGATCATGAAGATCAGGCCAATGCCAAGGGTGAAGATGCCAACAGCGGCCAGCCCCAGCACCGCCAAAGTGCTCAAGACCAGCCCGCCGGCCATCAAGACCAGGTCGAGCAGGAACAGGCGCAGGAAGTAGTGCGAGCCTTCTTTGAACAGGCTGCCAAAGGTGAACGGGCGATCTTCGTCGCCTTTCACCGCGCCATGCACCAACCCGGCCCGACCATAAATGCTCAGCACCCACAAACCAATCGCCAGGAGGATCAGGCTGATGCCCAGCACAACCCAGAACCAGACCGGCATACTTTCAAAGAAACGATTGAAGTTAGCCTCAAATTCCGGCAGGAAGGGCGGCACGTCGCCGCGGGAAAAATCCTCGAAATTAAAATTGTATTGAAAGCGGGGAGTGCCGCTGAAAAGATTCTGCACACCGCCGCTGGCTTGCCCGGCCAGACCGGTAAAAATGCCAAAGATCCACAGGATCTTATGTTTCCAGATGACATGCCAGGCGCGCGAAAGAACTTCACCGTAATCCATGAGTTTCTCCTTGAACGGGTCGAAAATGCCCGGAAAAATTGCTGTGGGCATTGAACTACATTATATACGCCATCCTTTGAGGATGGTTGCGGATTTGCGGGCGGGTAATTTAACAAAAGCAGACCGAAATGGGAGGGACAGTCGCTGCTCTTGCGGGGTGAATGCGCGGACGGGCTGCGCTCCGGTTCACAGGCATTCGCCCAGGTCGCACCGGCCGTTATTGTTGGCATCCGTGTAGCGGCGGCAGTGGCCGGGGTAGGAAGCCATCCTACCGTTCGCTTGTGAAGAACTGGTTCAGGGCGCGTATATGCCGGGTATAAGCCGGGATTTTTCTCAAGGCATGGAATTTTGGCCGTTTTTTTTCCGGCCTGCCTCCACCTCCCGGCTGGATGCAATCCGCGCTTCCTGAACGCAAAAAAACATGGGCCCCGCGGTTCATTCCACGAGGCCCATGGTATTTTCATGCAAATTGACCCACTATTCGTCGATCAGCGCAGGCTGGCGCTCGCGAACCCTCTCCAACCAATCCTCGTCGGTCAAATTCAGGCGCAGCGGGGTCAGCGACACCAACTCATGGTCCAATGCCCAGCGGTCGCTGCCGGCTTCCGGTTCGGTCAGCGGCACCGCGGTGAGCCAGAAGTGCTTGCGTCCCATTGGATCCTGTCCTTCGACCACTTTGCCGTTGTACGCGCGTACCGACTGGTGCGTCCAGCGGATTCCGCGCGGCTCGTTGGGCAGGTTGACGTTGACCAGCCTGGGCGCCTGCGCCTGGGTCAGCATGGACAGCACCTCGGCGATGTAGGGCTTCTGCTTTTCATAGGTCGGCTCGCCGCCGTTGAGCGCCTGGCTGAAGGCAATGGCCCGCACGCCCAGCAGCACGGCCTGTTTGGCGGCCGCCACCGTGCCCGAATGCCACACATCGTTGCCCAGGTTGAGCCCGATGTTGATGCCCGAAAGCACCAGGTCGGCGCCGCCCAGGTGGTACAGGCCCATCGCCACGCAGTCAGCGGGCGTGCCGTTCACCCGGTAGGCTTCAAAGCCGGCGATCAGGTTGACCTTGTGCACCTGCAGTGGGCGCATGATGGTGATGGCATGCCCGACCGCAGACTGCTCGTAATCGGGCGCGAAGAGAACCACTTCGCCAAATTGCGCGGCGACCTCAGCCAGGGCGCGCAGCCCGGGGCTGAAGATGCCGTCATCATTGCTAATCAAAATACGCATGATGTTCCTTTTTGTATCGTGTGTATCGGCACCGGTCAATTCACCTGGTAGCCGTTATTGAGAATAAACGCCTCAACTTCCGGCGTAGCCGGAACCATGAAATGGCGCGTCAGATCCAGGTCGCGGCAGCGCAGGATAAACAGGTAATAACCCATATCCATGCGCAGCGCGGAAGCTTTGCGCGAGATGCTCTCAACCTGCCAGCCCTGGTCAATGGCCGAAAGCAGCGCGCGGTAAGCCGCATGGATACCCTGCTGGCTGGAATGCGCCGGTTGTTGCAGGGTTTCCCATTGATTTTCTAAAATGCTCATTTCGTCAAGCATCACTGACCTCGCTTCTTTTATTTAGAGTAGCGCGGCCAGTTCAAGGCTTGAATAACGTTGGTTTAACAGTATGTAAAGAATACGGTAACAATTCACGCAAGATCGCTTGTTTTTTTACTGTATTTTTCCTGATTCGTCGTTTTCTCCGGTTAATCCTGCTTCAGCAGCCGCGACGAATTGCCCAGGATGCCCAGGTCGGGCAGCGATTGCAGCGCGGCCGCCAGGATGGGCGGCAGAATGCCCAGCGCGGCCAGCGTGAGGCCAATCGCATTGTACAGGAGGGTGAAGCCAAGGTTGCCGCGCACCACGCGCAGCGTGCGCCGCGCGATGTGAAAGACGCGCGGCAGCAGGCTCCAATCATCGCGCATCAGCGCCACGTGCGCCGCCTCAACCGCCACGCCGCTGCCGCGCGCGCCCATGGCGATGCCCACGTCGGCCTGGGCCAGCGCGGGCGCGTCATTGACTCCGTCGCCCACCATCACCACCACGCGCCCCGCGGCCTGGTATTCCTTGACGATGCGAATCTTATCCTCGGGCAGCAGGTTGGCGCGGTATGCGATGCCCAGTTGCGCGGCCGCGCTTTGCGCGGTGCGCTCGTTATCGCCGGTCAGCAGCTCAATGCGCTGTATGCCCAGCTTTCGCAGGTCGGCCAGCGCGGCCGGCGCCTCCGGGCGCAATTCATCGGCCGCCGCCAGCACCCCGGCCAGCGCGCCTGCCGCGCGCACAAAAAGCAGCGTCTTGCCCTGCGCTTCCAGCGCGTCGGCCTGCGGCACAGCCGCATCATCGCTGAGCATACGCCGGCTGCCCACCTCCACGGCCAGGCCGTCCACGTCGGCGCGCACGCCCAGGCCGGGCAGAGCGCGAAATGCCTGCGGCTGCATCAACCGCAGGCCGCGTTCCAGCGCGGCCGAGCGCACCGCCCCGGCCAGCGGGTGTTCCGAATAGCGTTCCGCCGACGCCGCCAGGCGCAGCGCCTCCTCGCCGCTCCAACCGTTCAGACCGATCGCGTCCGTCAGGCGCGGCTGCCCGGCGGTGAGCGTGCCGGTTTTGTCGATCAACAGCGTGTCGGCTTTGGCCAGCAGCTCCAGGTAGCGGCCGCCCTTGATCAGCAAACCGTGCTTCGCGCCCGCCCCGATTGAAGCCAGCATGGCGATGGGCGTGGCCAGCGCGAACGAGCACGAGCAGGCCACCAGCAGCACCGCCGCGGTGGCGAGCGGGTCGCGGCTGATCAGGTAGGTTCCCAGCGCGATGGCGGCCACCACCGGCAGATACCCGGCGGCGAAGCGGTCGCCCAGGCGCTGCGCTTCGGCGCGGTTGGCCTCGGCCTCCTCCACCATGCGCACCACCCGGCCAAAGGTGGTATCCATGCCTGCCCGGGTGGTGCGGATGCGCAGGCTGCCCAGTTGCGCCAGCGTGGCGGCGTACACCTTCGCGCCCGGCCCGGCCTCCACCGGCATGGCTTCTCCGGTGATGGCGGCCTGGTCGATGCTGGCCTGGCCCGACAGCACCTCGCCGTCCACCGGGATCTTTTCGCCCGGACGCACGACTACGATTTCGCCGGTCGCCACCAGGCTGGCGGGAATTTCCACCTCTTCTCCGCCGCGTTCCACGCGTGCCGTCTGCGGGGCCAGCGCGGTCAGGTCGCGCACGGCCTTGCGCGCGCGTTCGGTGGTGAAGCGCTCGGCGTAGTCGCCCACGCGCATGAAAAATACCGCCACAGCCGCCGTGGCCCATTCGCCCACTGCCAGGGCCGCGATAACACCCAGCGTCATCAGCGTGTGCGCGATGATCTGTTTGTGCAGCGCGGCCCGGATCACGTTTTTAAAAACCGGATAACCAAACAGCAGCACCAGCGCCACCCCGGCCGCGAAGGGTACCCGCGCGGTGGCCTTCTCGAACCAACCCAGCCACTCGCCGAACACCGCCACGAACAGCACCGCGCCAAACACGATGCCAAAGACGGTCAGCACCGGCCGGGTAACGTCCTGCAAAGTCC
Organism: uncultured Longilinea sp.; assembly: GCA_937863945.1. GTDB lineage: Bacteria > Chloroflexota > Anaerolineae > Anaerolineales > Anaerolineaceae > Longilinea. Next base: position 879 of record CALMIB010000467.1, on the reverse strand, counting down.
GCGCAGGCGGGACGGCCGCTTCGACCGCCTCCGGCACCTGGTAGCCCGCCCCGGCCACCGCCTGGCGGATCATGGGCAGATCGACCCGCGCCGGGTCGAGCCGCACCGTGGCGCGCTCGGCCGCCAGCAGCACCGTCACCGATTCCACGCCCGGCAGCGCGGCGATGGCATGCTGCACGTGCTGGGTGCACTCCGCGCAGTCCATGCCGCGCACGGGAAACTCCAATGTTTTTAGCTCAGCCATGTTTCAACCTGTAAAAGAGTCGGTATCACACCTCATAGCGCGTGCATTCATACACGCCGCGCGCCACGTCCGCCAGCAGGCTGCCCGCCGTGGCGATGAGCGTCCGCACGCGCTCGTCGGAAATCTGGCAGATCACATACTGCCCCTGCTGGCGGGTGACCACCAGGCCGCAGTCGCGCAGGCAGCTCAGGTGACTCGAGACATTCGGCTGGCTCAAGCCGGTGATGCGCACGATTTCGCCGACCGTCCTGGGTTCGTCGAGCAGCGCCTCCAGGATGGACAGGCGCGAGGGGTCGCTGAAGCCGCGGAAGAGTTTGGCCTTGGCCAACAGGGTGGTTTTTTCGGGGGTAGCGAGCATGGGAACGGTCCTTGAAGACTATATAATTACATGCTTATATGATTATATAACATTTCAAGGAATTTGCAACCACCCATTTTTGCCAGCGCCCGGCAGGGAAGCAGGTATAATGCCCTTTGAACGTTCGGAGTGAAAATAGTCAGCAAAGCAGAGGTTCCCATGCACAAAATTGGCGTTGCCCAGGCCGATTTCCAGCTCGCCCAGCGCGAGGCCAACCTCGCCATCCTCCGCGGGCTGCTCGATGAAGCCGCCCAAAACGGCGTGGACGTGCTGGTGC
>CALMIB010000466.1 GCA_937863945.1 uncultured Longilinea sp. | reverse complement strand
GTCAGTAAATCCAGGTATCCTGACCCTAGAGCTTCATGGATGCCCAGGAAAACCACCTTCGTCCTCACAATAATGCCTGCAGAAACATCAAAGAACGAACTTCACGGTAGCCTGCGATCGATCGCAGATGGCAGTGAAGCCACATTTTCGAACTTCGATGAGTTGCACGAACTGATTCAAAAGACAATCAGCGTCCAACTGGAAAAGGTGGAACTCAAGCAACTGCAGAATAAAACCAAACCGGCACAGGCATCCTGACCTCACCCTGCCCCGCCGTATTCGTTTCCGATGCGTATCACAGGGGACCGCATGGGAAACAAACGCCCCCTGGCCCACCCGGCCAGGGGGATTTGGTTTAATTTTCGCGCTATACTTATCCTGTTCAAATCAGCACCCAAACGTGGGAGGGGGAAAGGCAATGTTGAAATTTCACCGCGGGTCCGGAAAAAGCATGATAGCTGGAATCCTGATCGTTTGCGCGCTGTTGCTGTTCCACGCCAGCCCGTATGCCGCAAAAAGCTGCCACACAGTCTTCCTGCCCTGGGTTTCCACGCCGCCCATCCCGCTGCCCAACGGCGATTTTGAGTCGCAGCCGGTTATTTGGTCATTCTTGCCTAAAGACGCCTTTTTGATCTTCGCGCAAAATGAATTGCCCGAAAGTATCGTGCCGCGCTCCGGGACACACGTGGCCTGGCTGGGCGATCAGGGCGATCAAAGCCAGTCGCATCATACCGAAATCAGCCAGACTGTTACACTCCCTGGAAATGATCCGGTGCTGCGCTTCTGGGTTTGGATTCAATCAAGCGAACCCTGCGATATGACCCGGGATCAACTGCGGGTTTATTCCAAAAAAGAACTCGAATTTTCCCTGGACATCTGCAAAGAGAAGAGCACCAACTCCTGGGCCGAAAAGATCGTGAAACTCACCGGCATGCAAGACGATACGGTGATGTTGCGCATCCAGGTAGAGACGGTCAATTCCAATCCATACAGCCCGGCCAGTGAAGTGTTCCTGGATGATTTTATATTTGCCACCCATTGACAGCATAGCGCTTGGGGTAACACATTCGTCAGCCCGCTGATCGGCTGAAGTTTCCCCCGCCAGTTATTTCAATTGACAATTTTCACAACCACCCCTAAACTAAGCTCATGCTTGCTCGCATCTTCTCCTGCGCTGTCATTGGCCTCGAAGGCGTCATCGTCGAGGTCGAGGTCGATTTTGGCCAGGGTTTGCCCAAGATGACCATCGTCGGGCTGCCGGACGCAGCCGTGCAGGAAAGCCGCGAGCGGGTCTATTCCGCCATTAAGAACGCCGGCCTGGAATACCCCCGTAAACCGCTCACCGTTAATCTGGCGCCGGCCACCGTGCGCAAGGAGGGCCCCGCCTACGACCTGCCCATCGCGCTGGGAGTGCTGGTGACTACTGAGCAACTGGCCCCGGAAAGCCTGGCCGACACCGTGGTTATCGGTGAGCTCTCGCTGGATGGCATCGTCCGGCATGTGCGCGGGGTGTTGCCCATGGCGGCGGTTGCGCGGCGAGAAGGTTTCAAGCGGGTCTTCGTTCCGCAATGCGACGCCGCGGAAGCCGCCCTGATCCCGGAATTGGAGGTCATTCCGGTCGCCAACCTGACCGAATTGGCCAACCATTTGCTGGGCAATGTGATCATCCCCGCGCACCCGCCCGTGGACGTGAAACAATCCGAACCGGCCGTCCAGGTGGATTTTCGTGAAATCAAAGGCCAGGAACACGTCAAACGCGCGCTGGAAATCGCCGCCGCGGGCGGACACAATGTGCTGCTCAGCGGCCCGCCTGGCGCCGGGAAAACCCTGCTGGCGCGCGCCATGCCCGCCATCCTGCCGCGTTTATCCATTGAAGAAGCGCTGGATGTCACCCGCATTTACTCGATCGCCGATCAACTCCCGCCGGACGTGCCCCTGATCCAGACGCGGCCATTCCGCGCGCCGCACCACACCATCAGCCACGCCGGGCTGGTTGGCGGCGGGAACATACCGCACCCGGGCGAAATCTCGCTGGCCCACCGCGGCGTGTTGTTCCTGGACGAATTGCCTGAATTTGGTCCGCGCGTGCTGGAGGTGCTGCGCCAGCCCATCGAGGACAAGGTTGTAACCATCAGCCGGGCGCAGGGATCGCTGACCTTCCCGGCCAATTTTCAAATGGTTGCAGCCATGAACCCGTGCCCGTGCGGCTTTTTCGGCGACCCGTTGAAACCGTGCACCTGCTCACCCGGCATGGTCACCAAGTACCAGAAGCGTATCTCCGGCCCGCTGCTCGACCGCATCGATATCTACGTCGAAGTGCCGCGCGTGGCGTATGACAAACTCAGCGACAGCCGCCTGGGCGAAACCTCCGCCACGGTGCGCGCGCGGGTCGAGGCAGCCCGCCAGATGCAGATTCAACGCTTCAAACCGCTGGCCGACGGCGGCGACCCGCAATTCCCGGTGATGAACAATGCCGATATGCGCGTGGGCGAGGTGCGCCAGTTCTGCGGGTTGGATGACGCCGGCCGCGCGCTCATGCGCACCGCTATGAACCAGTTGCAGCTTTCGGCGCGCGCCTACCACCGCGTGCTCAAACTTGCGCGCACCATCGCGGATTTGGCCGGCGCCGAGCAGATTTTGCAGGTTCACCTGGCCGAAGCCCTGCAATACCGGCCAAGAATGGCGGCTGAATAAGACCTTGGATTTCCTCAAACATATTTTATTTTTTCGATGTACAATTTGTAAATTAGAGGGCAACAAATATCCTCTGATCTAATTCGGTAGTCCGCAAAGGAGTAAAAAATGCCTACGATTAAGTTTTATTCTGTGGTGAAACGTCAAAGTGTTGAAATCGACGTTTCCAAAGTTGAACTGGTCACCATGAAGAACGGCCGCCCCGCGGCACAGGCACTTGACCCGGAAACCGGGACGAAGTTGTTCAAAATTCTTGGCGCCGCCGACAAAGCCCTGATCGAACAGGCCAAGGCGAAAAAGGGGTAGCCGGTCAGGCTTCCCCTGCCTGTGTGATAGAAAAGCATCATCCTGGATTCGTCCAGGGTGATGTTTTTTTCAGCGGGCCGAAAAGCATGCCCAATTCAACAGCTTGCCGCCAGCAGCACAATCATGAATAATACACCGGTAATTTTGTAATGTCGTTTCATGGAAACTGCGCGCAAAGAAAATGCAACCTGATTTTCTCTGGAATACCTGCTTTGCTTCGGCCGTCGTGCTCAATTTCTTTAAGATCAATCTACATTCTAATGGCTATGCGCATACTATAAATCCATAATCCAACTTGATCATTTCCACCGCATTCGGCTATACTTTATAGGATTGATCCCAGCTACTGAGGTAAACAATGCCGCGCGAATCGCTTGGTTTTGTTCGAATGGTCTGGTATTGCCCCAATTGCCAGAGCAAAAATCCGGGAAATTTCCGCTTCTGCCGCGGCTGCGGTGCTGCCCAGCCGGCCCAGGTTGAATTTACCAAGGATGACCAGGATGTCTTGATCACCGATGCCAAAGAAATCGAACAGGCCAAACTGGGCGCGGACGTGCATTGCGGTTACTGCGGTGCGCGCAACCCGGCCAACGTCAAAGATTGCCAGGCCTGCGGCGCGGATCTGGCCACCGCCACGCCGCGCGCCAGCGGCGCGGTCGCCGGCGCCTTGCAAACCGGGCCGGTACCCATGACAATCTGCCCGGCCTGCGGCTCGGAGAACCCCGCCACGGCTTTGACCTGTTCGAAATGCGGCGCCAGCCTCAAGGCTGCGCCGAAATCGTCCAAAGCCGCCGCGCCGGCTTCCACGCTTCCAAAGTGGCTGCCCATTGCCATCATCGGGTTGGTGGCGCTGTGCGTCGTGATGGTCGTTCTGCTCACGCGCACCACCGATCTGGTTGGAACCGTATCCACTGTTTCCTGGCAGCGCTCCTATCCCATCCTCGAACTTCGCCCGGAGCAACGGGAAGACTGGAAGGATCAAATCCCACAGGAAGCCAGCCTCGGCGCGTGTGAAGAACGCCAGGCAGGCATATCCGACCAGCCCACCGCCCGGTCCCAGAAGGTCTGCGGCACCCCTTACACGGTCGATAAGGGCAACGGCTATTCCGAAGTGGTCATGGACTGCCATTATGTGGTGTATGAAGAGTATTGCGCCTATACGATCGATCAATGGTCGGTAATCGATACGCTTGTCACCTCCGGAACTGACCGCAGCCCTTACTGGCCTGAAACCACCCTCGGCGCAGGCCAACGCCTGGGAGAAGGCGGCGAACAATACTCCATCTCGTTCTCCACCGACGACGGCATTTTGGAATTCACCACGGGCGACAGCTTGTTATTTGACGCGGCCGAACCGGGCAGCCGTTGGATTTTGAAGGTCAATTCCATGGGCTCGATTGTGGACATCGAACCCGCGCCGTAATCAAATACTTCGAAGGCC
>CALMIB010000465.1 GCA_937863945.1 uncultured Longilinea sp. | reverse complement strand
CATGGTCCCTATGTTCAGATGCGGCTTGCTGCGGTCAAATTTCTGCTTCGCCATTTTTCTCTCCTTGAGTCCTCGCTAGTACAGAAGGGTCTCATTTATATCGGCAAAAAGAGCCCCCAATGGGAGTTGAACCCATGACCTCGCCCTTACCAAGGGCGCGCTCTACCAACTGAGCTATGAGGGCTTGCCGTTCTTCCAGACGCACCCCGCTGGTACGGGTGGGCCTTCCTTCGACAGAAGGCCAGGTGGGCGGTGAAGGATTCGAACCTCCGAAGGAGTGTCTCCAACTGATTTACAGTCAGTCCCCGTTGGCCACTTGGGTAACCGCCCCGATCGATCGAACCGTTGCCGGTTCGCAAGCGCGCTGCTCCACGAAAGACCAGAGCGCTCGCCAACCTGTAACTGAGCCGACGATGGGAATCGAACCCATAACCTACCACTTACAAGGCGGTTGCTCTGCCGATTGAGCTACGTCGGCAACTGGATTGTTAAGCTGCACAGCGGGCTGAATTATAACAAGAACCGGCTTTTTAGACAAGGGCCTGATTCGCCGGGCACTTTGAAGAAAAAATTCAGTTGTCGCTGGCGAGGAGGGAGTTTATCAAACAACCCCGGATGAGTCAATGGAACAAGCGTTTCCCGGGCGCTGAGCGGCCGGCGCAATCTTGCAGCAACGCCGCGCGCTCGCCGGGCGTCAAAAAGGCCGTTTCCAGCGCGTTGCGCTGCGCCTGCCGGGTCATGGCCTCGTCCAGCCCGGCTGCCGGCGCGGCGACTTCATATTCATGCCGCAGCGTGATGCCGCTGATGCCGGGATCGTCGCTGTTCAAACTGGCGCGCAGCCCGCGCTGCATAAACAGCCGCAGCGGGTGGCTGGCGTAGCTGCCCACGGTGGTGGTTTGCACGTTGCTGGTCAGGCTCACCTCGATGCCGATCTGCTTTTCGGCCAGCCAGTCCATCAACGCCGGGTCTTCCGGCGCCCGCACCGCGTGACCGATGCGCTCGGCGCCCAGGCCGTTCAGCGCCTGCCAGATGCTGCGCGGACCGTCGGCTTCGCCGGCATGCGCGGTGATGTGCCAGCCGGCCGCGCGCGCGCGTTTAAAGTGCGGCTCGAACCACTCGCCGGGGTAATGCGCCTCGTCGCCTGCCAGGTCCAGCCCGCGGATGCGTTCGCGCTGACTGAGCAGTGCGTCCAACTCGCGCCAGGCCAGCTCCGGCCCGTAGGTGCGGCTGAGAATGCCGATCAGCCCGCAGCGCACGCCAAAAGTGCGGCTGCCGGCGGCCACGCCATCAGCCACGGCCTCCACCACTCCGACCGGATCAAGGCCGTGCGGCTCAGCCATGAACAGCGGGCTGAAGCGCAGCTCGATGTAGTGGATGCCTTCCTTAGCCGCGTCCTCCACGCTCTCATAGGCCACGCGCCGGCAGGCGTCATAATCCACCAGCACACCGGTCATCCATTTAAAGCGAGCAATGAAGGCCATGATGCCGGGCTGGGGTTCCAGCACCTGCACATGCGGGCGCAGGCCCTCGGCGTCCCAGGCGGGCAGCGGCAGGTTGTGTGCGCGGCCCAGGTCCAAAATCGTTTCCAGGCGCACGCTGCCATCCAGGTGGCGATGCAAATCGATCAGGGGCAGGGATGAGTCGATCATCAGCCTGAGTATAGAGCAAAACCGGTTTTAATGTATAATCGAATCGAACTACGGAGGTTGCATGGAGATTACCTGGTATGGACATTCTTGCTTTCGAATCACCGAACGCGGCCTGGCGACGGTGGTTACCGACCCTTACGATCACCGGCAGGTGGGCTACGATCCGCTGAAACTCAAGGCAGACATCGTCACCATCAGCCACAACTCGCCCGGGCACAACAACCTGGCAGCGATCAAAGGTACCCCCTACCGCATCACCGGACCGGGCGAGTTCGAGGTTGGCGGGGTCTTCATTACCGGCATTCAGACCAACGGCCACAAATCCCCCTCCGAAGCGCGCAATACGCTTTATCTCATCGAAGTTAACGGCATCACCATCGTCCACCTGGGCGATATGGACCGCGTGCCGACGCAAACCGAAGTGGAAGCGCTGGGCAACGTGAACATCGCGCTGGTGCCGGTGAGCAGCGGCAGCGGCTTGAACGTGGCCAAGGCCGTCGAGGCCATCAGCGTGTTTGAGCCCAATATCGTCATCCCCATGCACTACGCCTCCGAGGGCGCCACGGTCAAGCTGGAACCGTTGAACCGCTTCCTGAAGGAATTGGGCCAGACCGACGTAAAACCGCTGCCCTCGCTGAAGGTCACCTCGGTGGGCAGCCTGCCGGATGAAACCCAGGTGGTCGTGCTGGATTACCAGCGCAGCGCAGGCTAAGCGAGGCATGCCGTGGCCGTCAAACTGATCATGACATGGGATATCACCCCCGACCGCGAACAGGAATACTTCGAGTTCGTGATCCGCGAGTTTATCCCCGGCGTGCAGCGCCTGGGCTTTGAATTGAGCGACGCCTGGGCCACCGTTTACGGCAGCCAGCCGCAAATCATGGTCGGAGCCGTGCTGCCTTCCTACAACCAGGCCCAGCGCATCCTGAATTCGGACGGCTGGCACAGCCTGGAAAACCAGTTGCTCGATTACGTGCAGAACTTTTCGCAGAAGATCATCGAAGCCCGCGGCGGTTTTCAGTTCTGACCGGCGGGAGGGCGCATGAATGCTGAACTCGCGCCCCGGCTGCTGGATTGGTATGCCCGGCATGCCCGCGCGCTGCCCTGGCGCGTGCCAGACCCCGACCCCTACGCGGTGTGGGTGTCGGAGGCCATGCTGCAGCAAACCCGCGTGGAAACGGTCATCCCGTATTATGAACGCTGGATGGCGCGCTTTCCCACCCTGGCGGCGCTGGCCGCCGCGGCCGAACAGGACGTGCTGCACGCCTGGGAGGGACTGGGTTATTATTCGCGCGCGCGCAACCTGCACCACGCCGCCCAGGAGGTAATGGCGCGCTTTGAAGGCCGCCTGCCCGCCAGCCGCGCCGAACTGGAAAGCCTGCCCGGCATCGGCCGCTACACCGCCGGCGCGATTGCCTCGATCGCCTTCGGACTGGACGAGCCCGCGCTGGACGGCAACATCCGGCGCGTGTACGCGCGCCTGTTCAACGTCGATACCCCGGCCCGCTCGCCGCAGGGCGAAAAAGAGCTGTGGGCATTGGCCGCCGAACACCTGCCGCCCGGCCGCGCCGGCGACTTCAACCAGGCGCTGATGGACCTGGGCGCCACGGTCTGCACGCCGCGCAGCCCGGCCTGCCTGCTGTGCCCGTTAAACGAACTATGCCAGGCGCGCGCGTTGGGCGTCCAGGAAGAGCGCCCGGTGCTGGAGGCGCGCGCGCCGGTGCCGCATTACACCGTCACCGCGGCGGTGCTGCACCGCGACGGCACGGTGCTGATCGCCCGCCGCCCGGCGCACGGCCTGCTGGGCGGGCTGTGGGAATTCCCGGGCGGCAAACTGGAACCCGGCGAGAGCCTGGCCGAGGGCCTGGCACGCGAAATCTGCGAGGAACTGGGCGCGCAGATCGAGGTCGGCGCGCCGGCCGGCGTTTACCAGCACGCCTTCACCCACTTCCGCATCACCCTGCACGCCTTCCATTGCACGCTCATCGACGGCGAACCGCGGCCGCTGGAAGCCAGCGAACTGCGCTGGGTGCCGCCCGCCGAGCTTGCCCAATTCCCGATGGGCAAGGTGGA
>CALMIB010000464.1 GCA_937863945.1 uncultured Longilinea sp. | reverse complement strand
CGTTCGCGGCAACCCTGCGCGGCGGCGAGATTGTGGACGGTCACGGCCGCCCGTGGCAGGCATCGCGCGCGCTGGCGGGCCGCTGGGTGCGCGCCGGCGACGCGGCCGTGTGGGTGGAGCGGTTGGCCTGGGAGGATGGGATGTTGCGGGTGGAGGCGTAATAAGAATTTACAGGATAGGCCCTTACAGGGCAGGCAGGATATTCAGGATGAATATGATGGATAAATGGATCGCGCAGGTTATCCCAGCCTGCCCAGTAAGGGGTAGGGGCACGGCGATGCAGTCGCAGGCCGTGATTTTCACCGGGCTCTGCCGCGCCCAAGTTTTAGGCCTCTGATCGCGCCGGCCAGCCCTCGAAGAGGGTCTCCAGACCGAGCGCGTGTTGATTCCTCACGTAGTCGTGCCCCTACCCGAATCGATGCGTTCTTTGATTACGACGGCCCCAGACCGAGCGCGCATGGAGCAGGTCTCTGACCATTGAAGCGGGGCCGGTACAATCAAAACATAGGGGTTCTATTGGGCACGGCAGGGCTGTTGCTCGATTGTGTTGATTCCTCACGTAGCCGTGCCCCTACCCGAATCGATGTGTGTTGTTTCTTTGATCGCGCCGGTCTCCAGACCGAGCGCGCGTTGATTCCTCACATAACCGTGCCCATACCCGAATCGATGCACCTTTGATTACGGCGGCCCCAGACCGGGCGCGTAGTCGTCATTGCAGCAGCGCACAAAACCGGCATTGGCCGCGGCTTGCCCGCCTCCCCCATTATCGGCTTTGAAAATGGGGGAGGCAGGCCGGGGGGGGGGGCACACCCATGCCGCGGCGCGGCGACCCGGTACAGGGTACAATATAGCCATCCCCTGATGAAGGTACGGCACCCCATGAAAATCACTCAAACCATCCCGGTTTTACCCTCCAGCGATTTCGACCGGACGCGCCAATTCTACGCGCGCCTGGGCTTCCGCCAGATCAGCGTTTACCCCGATTACCTGCTGCTGGAACGCGACGGGCAGGAGCTTCACTTCTTTCTTGAAGAGGGCGATCCCGCCCACGGACACGGCCACAGCCATTTTTCGGCTTACCTGCGCGCCGCCGGGCTAAACGAATTGCACGCGTCCATCCAGAGCGCGGGGTTGGCGGTGCAGCCGCCTGCGGCGCGTCCCTGGGGGATGATCGAGATGGAGATCATCGACCCGGATGGTTCCCTGCTGCGCTTTGGTGAGGCGCTGGAGGAATAAAGCCATTTTTCAGCCGTCGGTGGCCTTCCCCTTTCCGCTGGAGGCGCCCTGAACTCGCCTCTACGCCATCCGACGATCCGGTCGCTGTTATTCGTCTCGATCCGTCAAACGGATAACGCGTGCTCCTGGGCCTCTGACTCAATTGAATCAGGGCCGTGTCCTCTGGTAAACTAAGAAGGGTGCTGTTCAGACCCTGGGAGTGGCTCCTTGTTCCTCTATGGCTTACCCGGTATCAATACACAGGGAGGCCTGCCCTGCCTGGTGAAGGGAAGGGTTGAGAGACATTTTCCAGGGTGCTGGTGGTCGCAATACTCTGCTCCGAAACCCAACGACATTGGCGGAAGGTGGCTTTTGCTGAGGCAAGCAAAGACACCTCGCCGGGTAATATCCGCGAATCGGGTGATCTTGGTTTCACAGATGAGACAAGGAGTAAATCATGGAAGAGAATACAAATCCTACGATCCGAGATCCGCAATCCTACATTGGCTATGTTGTCGGCGGAGCTCTTAAGGATACACTCTCCGTTCGATTGGATGTCTCTCCTCAAACTGTACAAGAGGGGGCCTTTGTTGTAATCCAATCCGGGAACTGGTTGTTTTATGGCCTGACAACCGACCTGGTTTTAGGATCGACCGATCCCCGCTTTGCGGATGAGAAAAGTGAAGAACGCCTTCCAGCCTGGTTGGCCGCGCAACTCCACGGCCAAACCCTTTTTACCAACCTGTCAGTGCTCCCGGCCTTAATGGTGGATCGGGGTCCAGAATACAATGACCCGCATTATGATGAATGGATCAAAAATCATCCGGGTACGCCCCGCCCGATGATGGTGAAAACAATCCCTTCCCATCATGCCAATGCGTATCTGGCATCTCCCTATGATATTGAAGATATCTTCGGCGAGACCGGCAAACCTGGCAACTTTGGCATCGGCCACACGCGCGAGCAGGGCCACCCGATCGCGTTGGACCTGGAGAAGTTCGTGCAGCGCTCGTCGGGCATCTTCGGTGCCACCGGCACGGGCAAATCCTTCCTCACGCGCATCATCCTGGCCGGGCTGATCCATTACGACAAAGCCTCGGTGCTGGTGTTCGACATGCACAACGAATACGGCCTGGAGGATATCGCCTCGGATACCAGGCAGACCGTGCCCGGGCTGAAGACCAAGTTCCCGGCGAAGGTGCGCGTGGTGGGGCTGGGCGCGGGCGCGATGATTCACGGCATCCCGCCGGATTTTAACCTCCAGATTGCCGAGCGCGACATCTCCCCGGCTGACATCGAAATGCTGACGCGCGAGCTGAACCTCAAGGAAACCACGCCCACCACGCTGGACGCGCTGTACCACTCATTTGGGCCCAACTGGTTCCACGAGTTCCGCAAGATGACCTCCGGCGAGATGGTGGAAGACCCCGAGACCGGCAAAAAGGTGCCCGCCAACGGCAGCGTGGAGTACTGGGCGCGCGAGGCGGGTATGAACGAGATGGCCGCCGCCGGGCTGCGCAGCAAACTCAACCGCGTGTTCAACCTGGATTACATCGTCGAAAAGCCGGCCTCGAATGGGCTGGCTGAGATCATCAAGGCGCTGGAGGCCGGGCAGCACGTGGTGCTTTCCTTTGGCGACCACGAAAGCGACCTGGACTACCTGCTGGTGAGCAACCTGCTCACGCGGCGCATCCGCGAGCGCTGGGAGGAACTGACCAACGAGTTCAAGAACAAGAAGGCGCAGGGCGGCAAGGAGCCGCGCCCGCTGGTGATCGCGGTCGAAGAAGCGCACAAGCTGCTCAACCGCGAAATGGCCGCTCAGACCGCCTTCAGCACCATCGCGCGCGAGATGCGCAAGTACTACGTCACGCTGCTGATCATCGCTCAGCGCCCCTCGCAGATCTACGACGAGGTCATGTCGCAGCTCGGCACGCGCGTCACCGGCTGGCTGGGCG
>CALMIB010000463.1 GCA_937863945.1 uncultured Longilinea sp. | reverse complement strand
CTGTTTCCATTGACTTCTCTGTGGACGATGCAAATCGTTTTCTGTTTGACCCCGGTGACAATCCTGTGGTTGGACAAAGTTGGCCGCTTGACGAAGTGATCCAGGTTGGCGATTTTACGCTGCGGACCGTGCGCGCCAATCTTACGTCGCCGACTGAATTGCAATTCGAGTTTGAGCCCGCCGGAAACCTCAGGGGCGTGATGTTGTATACACCGGACCCCCTGGTACGAGGCGCCGCAAGTGGTGTCCCGCAGGCAGACGGGAAGATTTTAGCCGGAATGATCTTTGAGAAAATCCCGGACCACCCGTTTGAAGTGCAGGTAACGCGCGCTTACTATACGGCGCATGGTTCCTGGGAAATCCAGTGGCAACCCCCTGCGGCTCCGCAGGGAATCGCCACACAACCGGCAGAAACTTCCACTCCAACCAATCAACAATTGCCAACTGCCACCTCGATATCATCAGACCCGCTTGTGCTCGAAGTTCAGCGGTTGGCTCAGCAATTCGATGCACCCTTCCAGCAAGGCCCAGCATGGATTCATGAAGTAACCGAGAGAAGAACCAATTCCAGCCCTGGCCAGTCATTCCCCCCACCCTACCTGATCAGCGAACAATGGTTTGAGACGGATGCCGACGGCTACGTGATCCGCAGTGTCTGGATGGATAAGGATATAAATGGAAATACGATCCAACTATCCGCAACGGTCGGTGATTACTCGATCAACTTCACCACGGGTGATGCAGGCTTCAACAATGGTCAACTTTACCGTTTTTCAACAGATATGCTGACCCGCGACCTGGCGCAGGCAGAACAGAACGGCGTTTCCGTCACGCGCGAGGAAGTGACCGGTGAGGATGGGCAACCCTGCATCGTCATTACTTCGAAAGAAACCTTCGCACAATCCGCCTTATCCGCAGGTGAAACCCAGGAATTTATTGGGGCAGGTAACAAGGTTTGGATTAACCTGGCGACCGGTCAGCAATTTCAATACCAGTCATTCTGGCAATTGGAAGATGGCACCGACAGAATAGAATCCACATTCCGCTTTTTGCTCGTCGAGAAGGTGTCTGCACCCCCACAGGAAATTTTGGATATCCTGGCTCAAGTGATGGTTCCTTGAATCAAAAGTTCGCCAAACAAGGAAATCTCTCATAATTCAATGGGGAGCACCTGAAAAGTGCTCCCCATTGAGCTATTGACCAGTTATTTTTAATCCCTTCACAAATGATGTTTATTTGTTATACTATAACTATACATCCATGTGAATCCACCGCTTCCTGCGGGGATGGGCCAGAAGAGGTCATCCGGACGATCCCGGTTGACCTCTTCATTTTTCCTGCCCAATCCTTCGCGCCTGGGAGCTATCGGCGCAGTTTAGGCGGCTGCTCGGCTGTACAATTGCTCGCGGATCTGCAACACTTGCCGGCGCAGGCGGTCGTCGCGTTCCATCAAATCGGCCACCTTCTCGCAGGCGTACAATACCGTGGTATGGTCGCGCCCGCCCAGCACCTCGCCGATCTGCGGCAGTGAAACGTTCACCTCTTCCCGCAGGATGTACATGGCCACCTGCCGCGGCAGCGCCACTTCACGCGAGCGGTCGCGCCCCAGCAGCCTCTCAATGGTCAATCCAAACGACGAGGCTACCAGGCGCACCACCTGGCGCGGCTCCAGCGCGCTGCGCTGCGGCAATAAATCCACCAGCGCCACCTGCACCAGTTCGGGGGTCAGCGGCTTGTCGCTCAATTCGGCATACGCCAGCACGCGGGTCAGCGCGCCTTCCAACTCGCGGATATTGGTATGCACCTGGCGGGCAATCGAATCGAGAATTTCGGGCGGCACCCGGCGGTTGGAGCGTTCGGCTTTGCTGCGCAGGATGGCGGTGCGCATTTCCAGGTCGGCGGGTTGGATATCCACGGTCAGGCCCCACTCAAACCGCGATCGCAGCCGTTCCTCCAGGGTCACCATCGCCTTGGGAGGCCGGTCCGAGGAAATCACGATCTGCTTGTCCTGGCCGTGCAGGGTGTTGAAGGTGTGGAAAAACTCTTCCTGGGTCGATTCCTTGCCGGCGATGAACTGGATATCGTCGATCAACAACACGTCAATGCTGCGGTAGCGGTCGCGGAAGGCCTGCGTGGTGTGCATACGGATAGAATTGATCAGGTCGTTGGCAAATTCTTCCGAGGACACGTACAGCACCTGCAACCCCTGCTGCAGGGCGGCATTGCCGATGGCATGCAACAGGTGCGTTTTGCCCTGCCCGACGCTGCCATATAAAAACAACGGGTTGTAGGCGTGAGCCGGACTGTCGGCCACGGCCTGGCTGGCTGCGTGCGCCATGCGGTTGCTGCTTCCAACGACAAAATTCTCGAATGAATAGCGCGGGTTGATGTTGGTGTTCTGGCGGACCGGTTCCGGCGTGGCTGCTTCAGCAGTCCCGGCGGCGCGGGCGGCTTCCACTTCCTTGTGCCACACATCAAACTGAACAGCCTGCTGGCAGCCCATCATGCCTGAGAGGATGCGGGCCATGGTGCTGTTCAAACGGTTATCCAGCCAATCGCGGGCGTAGGCATTGTGAACGCCGACGACGAACGTATTATCCTGATGACGCACCAGTTCAGCGCTGCGAACCCAGGTATCAAAGGATGCTTTCGGCATTTCGGATTGTAGTTGGCTCAAGGTGGCCTGCCAGGCTTGCTCTGCATTCATCTTGACAGCATCCTTCCGCGTGAATAGATTACCCGTGCCGGACATCCGGCCAGGGATGAGGGACGTTTTGCCGCTGCTGTCGCAGCGGCGGTCAATTTTCCCAGGCTATCGGTGGTGTTGGTTGCACCAGGAATTTATGTGAAAAAACTTGGGTTCCCCCAGCCCCGAAGTAACGTCATTCTAACAGATACGCACAGGTGAAACAAGTTGACCAGCCTACGGTAGCCTAAAAAAGTTTGAATCTTTAAGCCTTCTCATCTTAACGAATAAAGTGATTAAACAAAATTTAAGACTGTGTTCCATTGACTGCCGCCGCCGCAATTGTGCGGTTTTTGTTTTTGTACACCCCCATATACAGGGGCTATACGCTCACCTGGACGTATAGTTCCACCTATTGGCCTGCCGTCCTAAAAATTCTCCAAGGCCTTGAAATTACCAGAATCGATTTTGAAAGGTCGATTCTGGCACTTCATGGACAATTTTTACGGAAGCCTAAGATTAACGTTTTTAAGGTTGTTAAGCTTGGTAACACGGCTGCCGGAAAATGGTTAGTTTTCCGCCAACATGCGCGCGGCGGCCTGCCGGGCCACCTGCACGGCGTAGTTGGTGCCGCGATCCCACGGGTACACCTGGCTCATGCTGGCGAAGTACAATCCGGGCAGCGGCGTCTTCAAATCGGGGATGTTGCGCGAATGGTTCAATAGCGGCACGGGCTGGGCGTAGTTGGTCTTCCACAGCCAGCTCTTGCGCACCCAGTCGGGCGAAAAGGCCGGGTTGACCCGCGCCAGCCCGGGCAGGAAGCGCTGCAGCAGCTCTTCCTGGCTCAATCGGAAATACTCGTGATCGGTTTCCAGGTAGTCGCCGCAATAGATAATGTGATCGCCGCCGTAATTCTCAGCCGGTAGAAAGTTGGTGTGCTCGACCAGCGCCAGGAACGGGAAGCCGGCCTTCTTGGGCAGGTTGTACCAGTAATACCCCTT
>CALMIB010000462.1 GCA_937863945.1 uncultured Longilinea sp. | reverse complement strand
ACAGGAAGATTTCGTTGCCCATTAATTCGGTCACGTCCACCTTTGCGTCCACCAGGGCGAAATGGATGCCCGGCGGAACAAACAGCGGGTTGTGAATATCTTCCGGGCGGATGCCAAAGATGACCTGCTTGCCGGCATAGGGCAGGTAGGTCGCGACGCGATCTTCAGGCACCTTGACGGCAAATTCGGTGGTGTCCACAAACAGGTCGGAGCCATCCTTGCGCAGGGTTGCCGGGAAGAAATTCATAGCAGGTGAACCGATGAAACCGGCCACGAACAAGTTCGCGGGCTTATCGTATAGCGTCTGTGGGGTATCCAGTTGCTGCAAAATGCCTTTGTTCATCACGGCGATGCGCGAGGCCATGGTCATGGCTTCGGTCTGGTCGTGTGTGACGTAAATGAAGGTGGTTTGCAGGTTGAGATGCAGCTTGCTGATTTCGGCGCGAGTTTGAACGCGCAGCTTGGCGTCCAGGTTCGAGAGCGGTTCGTCGAACAGGAACACCTTCGGTTCGCGGACAATGGCGCGGCCGACGGCGACGCGCTGGCGCTGGCCGCCGGACAATTCGCGTGGCCGGCGCTTGAGCAGAGCTTCGATGCCCAATACCTGCGCGGCGTTCTCCACACGCTGTTTGATCTTGTCCTTCGGCAGCTTGCGCAGCTTAAGGCCGAAAGCCATATTGTCATAAACAGTCATGTGCGGATACAGCGCGTAGGATTGGAACACCATGGCAATGTCGCGATCTTTCGGCGGCACATCATTGACGACCTGATCCCCGATCTTGACATTGCCGGAGGTCACCTCTTCGAGACCAGCCAGGCAGCGCAGCGCCGTGGTTTTGCCGCACCCCGAGGGGCCGACCAGTACCAGAAACTCTTTGTCTGCGATCGAGATGTTCAGATCGTTGAGGGCTACAAAGTCCCCAAACTTCTTGTTAACGTGCTCAAAAGTTACACTTGCCATAGAATTCCTCCTTCCGACAGAATATAGTGATTAGATTATAGGTCTCCATAGCAAATTATGCAATCAAAAACGACCAATCAATTTCCGACTTTCTCCGTTTTCCACCTGGCCACCTGGTCAGGTGAAAAACTCGACATTTATCTATCCAGTTTAAATCCCGGGGAGGATGTGAAATTCGCCCGCTGCCGCTATGCTAAGAGCTGAATTATTACGGTTAGGAGCGCCGGCGATGAAATCAGTTTCTGCCTATCCAACTCTGCGTCAAACGATCGCCTGGACTGCGGTTTTTTATGCCGGCTTTGGCATCGTCGCCGGCGTCCTGGGGTGGATGTTGAACTCAGCCAGCGAAAACATCCTGCTTGGCCTGTTGGGGGTGAACATTCCCCTCTGGGCCACCGGCTGGCTTTTTCTCCTGGTCAGCGTGCCGACCTTCACACTCGTTGGGGCGGTCAGCGGCGTCATCGTTTATCGGCCGGTTCGCGCAATTGTGCAATTCCTCCGCATAAAACAGGAGGTTGTATCTTGAAAACCAGTCAATTCTCCGTATAATTGATAGTCCTGAATAAATTTTGGCCACAGCGCCTTGTTTTCTGGCGGCACGCTACTGAAGGCACCATCCCCAAGCATTGACCGCTCTCGCATTTTCAGACACACAATCCAATAGGGCGGCACGATGATTCGAGCTCTCAACTAAATCCCCAATTGTTTTGCATCCATCCAATTCAAGTGCGATGGACCGATGGAACCCGGAAAATGACCGGGTTCGCTTCACCTTCTGATTGCTCTACTGCCCGGCAGAGAACCCTGCCGGTGACATGGAGGTCTCTTTGGCTGTCACAACTGAAACACTCCATTATGATTTGAAAAACGCGGTCACGCCTAACCGCTTCCGCGGCCTGCTGCGCATGATGGCCGGCTATCAATGGCACTACATCGGCGCCACACTCAGCCTGGGCATTGCGGCGCTGGCGAAAACTACCACCTACCTGCTGCTGCGCTACTTCGTTGACAATTACTTCTCACCCGAAAGCGGCGCCCGGCCGGTGGCGTTGTGGTTGATCGCGCTGGGTTTCGTGGGATTGGCGCTGGTTGAAGGTGGCTTCACTTTTTTGAGCGCCCGCCTGGCCGCGCTGACCGCTGAAGGCGTCACCCGCCGGCTGCGCAATTACCTGTTCGACCACATTCAGCGCCTGTCCTTCGCCTACCACGACAAGACCCAGACCGGCGAATTGATTCAGCGTTCCACCTCAGACGTGGATGCGCTGCGCCGGTTCTACGCCGATCAGGCCATTGGCATCGGGCGCATATTCCTGCTCTTCACCATCAACTTCGTGGCGCTGCTGCAACTGAATGTAAGGCTGACCTTGCTCTCGATCATCGTCATTCCCTTCGTCCTGGCCACTTCGATCTTCTTCTTCAAACGGGTATCTAAGGCCTACGAAGCTTACCAGGAACAGGAAGCTACGTTATCGACGACGCTGCAGGAAAACCTGGCCGGCGTGCGCGTGGTCAAGGCGTTTGCCCGGCAGGATTACGAGATCGAAAAATTTGAACGCGACAACTGGGAGAAATTCAAGCGCGGCCGCAACCTCACCCGCATGCAGGCGTTCTTCTGGCCGGCATCAGATGTCCTCTGCAGCCTGCAAATCCTGGCCGGCTACCTGATCGGCGCTCGCATGGCCATGAATGGCGAAATCTCGGTGGGCACCTACATCGCCTTCGCCGGTTTGATCGTCTGGATCATCTACCCGCTGCGCAATCTCGGCCGCCTGATCGTCCAAACCTCCACCGGTCTGGTGTCCTTTGGCCGCGTGCTGGACATCATCAAACAGGATCGCGAACCGTTGAAAGATGGCGACGTTGCCCCGGACGGAAATTTGCGCGGCGAAATCCAGTTTGACCGGGTAGGTTTTGAGTATGAAAGTGGCGTGCCCGTGCTGGAAGATATTTCTTTTGAGGCCAAACCCGGCCAGGTCATCGCGCTGCTCGGGTCCACCGGCTCAGGCAAGACCACCCTGGTGAATTTGCTGCCGCGCTTCTACGAATACACCGCCGGTAGCATTCGCCTGGACGGCATCGAACTTAAGCGCTACCCGCGGTATTACCTGCGCCAGCACATCGGCATCGTCGAACAGGAGCCGTTCCTGTTCTCGCGCAGTATCCGCGAAAACATCACCTACGGCGTCGGACGCGAAGTTAGCGACAGCGAGGTGGAAAACGCCGCCCGCGCGGCCGCCATTCATGAAGTCATCGCCACCTTCCCGGAGGGGTATAACACCCTGGTTGGCGAGAAGGGCGTGACGCTCTCGGGCGGGCAGAAACAACGCGTGGCCATTGCCCGCACTCTGCTCAAAAACCCGCGCATCCTGATCCTGGACGACTCGACCTCAGCCGTGGACACCGAAACTGAAGCGGAAATCCGAGAAGCGTTGGAAAAACTGATGCAGAATCGCACCACCTTTATCATCGCGCACCGCATCCAAAGCATCATGAACGCCGACCTGATTCTGGTGATGGATAAAGGACGCATCGTTCAGCGCGGCCGCCACTCCGATCTGGCAGCCGTGGATGGGATTTATCGCAGGATTTACGAAATACAGACTCGCATTGAAACCGAGCTGGAAAAGGAGATCGCCAGTGCCGGATCATTACTTTGAAGAAGAGGAGTTTGAAACCCGGTTCAACGGAAAGACTTTCCGGCGAATCCTCGGGTTGACCCGGCCGCACTGGAAGTGGGTGCTGGGGTTTATCGCGACCATCGCGGTGGTATCAACGCTGGACGCCGTGTTCACCTACTTCAGCAAGCGCATCATCGATGACGGCATCCTCGCGCAAAACAGCGCCTTCCTGCTGCGCATCATGATCATCTATGCCGTGCTGATCGTCGTTCAGGCGGTGGCAGTCTTCGGCTTTATCTACCTGGCCGGGGTGCTGGGCGAACGCATCCGCTACGACCTGCGCCAGAAGATGTTCAACCACCTGCAGAACCTTTCGCTGTCCTACTACAGCCGCACGCCGGTGGGTTGGATCATGTCGCGTGTCACCTCCGACTCGGACCGGGTGGCCGACCTGGTGACCTGGGGTTTTGTCGATTCGATGTGGGGTTTCATGAATATCATCACCTCGATGGTGTTCATGCTGATCATCAGTTGGAAGTTGGCGCTGATCGTGCTGGTCATCCTGCCAATCCTGCTGTATGTGGCCTACCAGTTCCGCCGGCGCATCCTCAAAGAATACCGCAACGTTCGCAAGAACAATTCCAGGATCACCGGTGCGATCAACGAGAACATCACCGGCGTGCGCGTGGTGAAATCGTTGGGCCGCGAGGAAGGTAACCTGAATGAGTTCAGCGCCATCACGGGCGATATGTACCGCGCATCCTACCGCGCGGCCTGGTTGAGCGCGCTATTCCTGCCGAGCGTGCAGTTGATCACCGCGTTGGCATTGGGCGCCATCGTCTGGTACGGCGGTTTGCAGGCTAACCTCGGCCTGATCACCATCGGCGGCATTCAGGCCTTCGTCGGCTATGTCACCTCGATCATGTGGCCGATCCAGGACCTGGCGCGCGTGTTCGCAGAAATGCAGCACGCCATCGCATCGGCCGAGCGCATTTTCTCGCTGGTGGATGCCAGGCCGGAGGTCGATGACCGCGAGAACGCCATCGATCCGGGCACCATCTGCGGCGAAATCCGCTTCGAGCATGTGGACTTCTGGTACGAAGATGAGAAACCGATCCTGAGCGATTTCAACCTGCACGTCCAACCGGGCGAAACC
>CALMIB010000461.1 GCA_937863945.1 uncultured Longilinea sp. | reverse complement strand
AGCCCGGGGGACATCCACGAAGCTTTCCGGGTCCAATTCGCCGTAACCATCGGCCGGCGAAACGGTCACCTTTTTGCTGTCGCCGATTTTCAAGCCTTCCAGGGCGCGTTCGAGGCCGGAAATGATGTTCCCGCGTCCCTGCAGGAAGGCGATTGGGCCGTTTTCTTTGGAAGAGTCGACAACCTCGCCGTCCACTGTCAGCGAGTAATCCATAACGACGACGACGTCGTTTTCGATTTTGGTGGGTTTTGCGCTATCGTTCAAGGGGTACTCCATTTTCTGAATAAACCGGAATTCCGGCTTTTGCAAACGCAGCATTATATCATAAAACCGGCAGTTGCCTGCCGGTTTGGGTTGGAAAGCGTAATTTTTACCGGTAAATTACGCAACCGAAGCGGTTGCAGTATCCTCTTGCGGAACCTTCACGATTTCAAGCTCGATGTGGATTTTGATTTCGTCACCTACCAGCATGCCGCCGGTTTCCAGGGCCTGATTCCAGACCAGATTCCAATCCTTGCGGTTGATTTTGGTGTTGGCGGTGAAACCGGCGCTGGTGGAGCCCCAGGGGCTTTTGGCCTGGCCATTGTACTCGGTTTCCAACACCACCGGATGGGAAATATCCCGAATGGTCAGGTCACCATAGATGCGGCCGTTATTCTCGTCAATTTTCTCAACGCGGGTGCTTTTGAAGCTGAGGTAGGGGAATTTTTCAGCATCGAAAAAGTCCGCCGAGCGCAGGTGGTTATCGCGCTGGGATTCGTTTGTGTTGATGCTGGCGGCTTCTATTTGCACATCCACGCTGGATGCCGTCGGGTCGTTTTCATTGAATTCCACCGTTCCGCTGAAGCGTTCAAAGCGGCCGCGCACGGTGGAGATCATCATGTGGCGGACGGAAAATTCAACCAGCGAGTGGGCGTTATCGATCTTCCAGGACATTTCAGCTACTCCTTGTTACGAATAAGTTGTATTGTTATCACCATGATTACATTAGGTAAGTATATTATTGTTTGTTTTAAAAATCAAGAAATTGATCGATATTATCCAAAATTATCATCTCAATCTTAACTTGGCAATTTTCGGTTCATTTTCCTGCCGCTAAGGCTCGAAGACGTCGCACAATCCGCTTCTTTGAATGCGGTCCAATTCCGCAAAGCCGGCATCAAGCGGCAGATCGGTACTCAGATGGCCGGGCGCGATCTGGCTCCAGTCTGCGCTGCTTAACAATTGGCTGCCGTTGTTGCGCACTTCCGCGCAGAATTTGCTGTACAGGTTGATTTCAGCATGGAGCAGCCCGTTACCGTTTGCCGATTGGGAATAGTCCCCACCGGTTAAATGCTGCGACCAGAAATCCAGTCCTGCATCATCAAT
>CALMIB010000460.1 GCA_937863945.1 uncultured Longilinea sp. | reverse complement strand
AGCGGGGAGTGGATTCGAACCACTGACCTCCGGGTTATGAGCCCGACGAGCTACCTCTGCTCTACCCCGCATCAAGTTCCTTGATTATACCCGCTTTCAATCAGGCGTCAAGGTCACATTCTGAAATGTGACCGGTTTATCTTGTATAAATAAGATATTATAGGTAAAATTTATAATAATTATTCCCAAACCCCATAAAGGAGACCTCAATCCAATGCTCCCCGCCTATCTCCTCGCCCTGCGCGAGGGCGTTGAAGCCGCCCTCATCCTGGGCATTGTCCTCTCCACCCTGCGGACGCTCAACCGCAGCGACCTCAATCGATCCGCCTGGGCCGGCGCGTCAGTCGCGGCCGCTGCCAGCCTGGCCGTCGCCGTGGGCTTGCGGCTGGTGGGCGCCACGCTGGTCGAGCCCGCCGAGCAGATCTTCGAGGGCACAGCCATGCTGCTGGCCGCCGCCATCCTCACCTGGATGCTCTTCTGGGTCAACCGCCAGGCGCGCCACCAGCGCACCGGCATCGCAGCCCAGGTACGCGGTTCATTAGCCCGCCGGCCCATTTTCTGGCTGGCGTTCCTGGCGGTCTTCCGCGAGGGCGTCGAGCTGGCCTTGTTCCTGCTGGCCGTGGGCAGCAATAGCGCCCCGCTGCAAACGCTTACCGGCGCGCTGCTGGGCATTGCCACGGCGGCGCTGCTGGGCTGGCTGGCATTCAGCTCCTCCCGGCGGCTCCCGCTGCGACTCTTTTTCCGAGCCACCAATCTTCTCCTGCTGCTGGTGGCTGCCGGGCTGGTGGCGCACGGCATCCACGAATTCGCCGAAATCGGCTGGCTGCCCACCCTGATCGATCCGCTGTATGATGTGAACGGATTTTTGAGCGAAGACTCGTTCCTGGGCAGCCTGCTCAAGGCTATGTTTGGCTACAACGGCAACCCATCGCTGCTCGAGGCACTGGTATATGCCGGGTATCTGGCTGTGCTGGGGCTGCTGGTCAGCCTGCAATCCCACCCGGCGCGCCTGCAATCGGCCGCTTAATCACACCTCAGACGGGTTAAAACGGAGCCGGCTCACACGCGATCCCATGTGAACCGGCTCTAACCCAAAAGGAGGAGAGAATATCTTTATCTTTGCTTTTATTCGGCCGCGCAGCGATTTCTTCGCGCGGCCTGCCAGACGAACAGGCATAGTTATACCAGCCGCCGCCGCGCTTTTGTAGTGACCCTTCTCATGTTCATGTCTGACAAATGTACAGGTCCTGATTGTGACATTTTTCATCTTATTTCCCCAACCAGCGCGCCGCCAGGTTGAGCACAACTGTCAGAACGATGCTGAGCAAAATGGATGCCAGGATGGGGAGGACGCAACTCCCGCCGGGAAATTCAAAGCGCAGCGTGCCGGGCAGTGGCTGGTTGCCCAGCAGTCGGCCCGCCAGCCAGATGATCCCGCCCAGCAGAACCACGCCCACGCCCAGCACCATCAGGATTTTTCCTAAATTCTCCAGACTGCCCATGTTGCGCGCCTCCCGGTCAACTGACAGTTTATCACATCTTGACAGCGCGGGGTTCAGGCGTATAATCGTGTATAAATTACACAAAGTCGTTTTTTTCAAGCACCAAGGAGTGTGAATGAGCCTCTTCGACGGGAAACGCCTCAACAACGATACCTTCAAGCTGGATATCGAACGCATGCGCCGCGGTTGGTACACGGACAAATACTTCACCAACATTGCCACCACCCTGACGGTGCTCTCGAAGCAGGGCTACACCTACCAGGGCAGCAACCACCGCCTGCCGCCCGGCATTTCACCGGAAGGCGTGGCCTGCGGCGACATCGAGGTTGAAATGCAGTGGTTCACCCGCCGGCCTGGCACCACCATCGTGGTCGGCGTGGACAAGGCCCTCACCATGTTGCGGCATTGCACCGGCTACTGGGAAGGCGACACCTTCATCGAAACCGCCGACCACCTGCAGGTGTGGGCCGTTCAGGATGGCGACAAAGTGACTTACGATGGTGACCCGCTGCATGTCCAACCGGTGATGCGCGTGCGCGGGCGCTACCGCGATTTCGCCATTCTCGAAACACCCACGCTGGGCATCCTCACCCGCGCCAGCCGGGTGGCCACCAACGTTTACGAGGCCTTCATCGCCGCGCGCGGCAAGCCGATGATGTTCTTCCCGGCGCGCTTCGACCTGCACGAAGTGCAGGCCGCCGACGGCTACGCCTATCAGATTGCCGTGGAAAGATATAACCTGGATTACGCTTCCACACTGGGGCCGTTTGTTTCCACCGACGCGCAGGGCGACTGGTGGGGCGGTCTGGGCGGCGGCACGGTCTCACATTCGGGCATCGCCAGCTTCCTGGGCGATTCCGCCGAGGCCATGCTGGCCTTTTCGCGCGTGCTGCCAACCAGCATCTCGCGCATCGCGTTGGTTGATTTCTCCAACGACTCGGTCGGCACCTCGCTGCAATTGTGCCGGACGATGTTCGCGCGGTACATCGAGCACCTCGAAGCCGGCGACCGGGAAGCCGCCGAACGCTACCGCCTGTACGGTGTGCGCCTGGATACCAGCGCCTCGCTGCGTGACGTATCCATCCTGCCGCTGGGCGACCCCGCGCTCGACCTGGGCGTCAACCCGCGGCTGGTGTTCACGCTGCGTCAGGCGCTGGATTCAGCCGCTGAAAGCTGGGACGTGCCCGAAAAATGGCGTGAAGAAGCGCGCAACTTCTGCCGCGCGGTCAAGATCGTCGTTTCGGGCGGCTTCAACCCCGAAAAGATCGCCCGCTTCGAAAAACTGGGCGTGCCGGTGGATATCTACGCAGTGGGCTCGTCGCTGTTCGACAACCACGAACGCACCGTCACCGACTTCACTGCCGACGTGGTGCGCGTCAAGGTGAGCGGCGACTGGGTGGACCTGGCCAAGATCGGCCGTCGGGCCGTGGACAACCCTGACCTGGAACGGGTTTGGTAATACCAAGGATTATCAATAGATTATCGACATAACCCACTGATACACCTCCCAAAGAAAACGGTCTTTGGGAGGTGTATCGTTATAATGTAATAAGCAAATTTATTGTCCTTAAGAAAATTTAATAATATTCTTCAAGCCAATTGTTTTTCAATAATATCCCGGGCGATCGAAAGGAGTGATCCATGGGCAAAAAACGAACGGTCCGCATTCCATTTCTCATTGCGGTCGGGATCCTGATCCTCATTATTGCATCCGCGGTGGTCATCCAGGTCAACGCGCAGGAACAAAGCGCCAGCGATATTTATGCCCGGTTGGCGCAAAGTGGACGCGGCC
>CALMIB010000459.1 GCA_937863945.1 uncultured Longilinea sp. | reverse complement strand
CCCCAGGCCAGCCCCACGCCGGCGCCCCCGGCGAGCCTGACCGTGTGCCTGGGCCAGGAGCCGCAGACCCTGTTCGCCTACGGCAGCACCACGCGCAGCTCGTGGAGCGTGCTGGAGGCGGTGTACGACGGCCCGGTGGACACGCGCAACTTCGAAGCGCAGCCGGTGATCCTGGAGAAAATTCCCAGCCTGGGCGGCGGCGACGCGGCCTACCTGCCGGAGGCCGTGAAGGCCGGCGACGAGGTGCTGGACGCCAACGGCGACCTGGTGGCGCTGGCGCAGGGCGTGACGGTGTTCCCCAGCGGCTGCCGCGGAATGGATTGCGCGGTCGCGTGGGACGGCCAGAGCGAATTGCAGATGGACCGCCTGCAGATCACCTTCAAGCTGCTCGGCGGCGTGCAATGGTCGGACGGCGCGCCTGTGAGCGCGCAGGATTCGGTGTTCGCCTACCAGATTGCCGCCGACCCGGCCGCGCCGGTTTCCAGAACGCTGGTCGATCGCACCGCCGCGTATGCAGCCGTGGACGAACTGACCGTGCGCTGGACCGGCAAGCCGGGCTATGTTTCGCACCGCTTTGCCGACCACTTCTGGCTGCCGCTGCCGCAGCACGCGTTGGGCGGCCAGAATGCCGCCGCATTGCTGGCGAGCGAGGACGCTAACCGCAAGCCGCTCGGCTGGGGGCCGTACGTCATCACGGAGTGGACAGCGGGCGACCACATCACGTTGAAGAAGAACCCGCTGTACTTTCGGGCCGCCGAAGGGCTGCCCAAATTTGAAACGTTGACCTACCGCTTCCTGCCGGCCAATTCCGACACCGATCTGGCCGCGCTGTTGACCGGCGAGTGCGACCTGATCGACCAATCGACGCTGCTGGAAGACCAGCTCCAGGTGGTGCTGGAGCTGCAAAACAGCGGCAAGTTGAAGGCCTACATTGGCCAGGGGCCGGAGTGGGAGCATCTCGATTTTGGCATTGCACCGGCGGTGTATGATGACGGCTACCAGCCCGGCAGCGAGCGCGCCGATTTCTTCGGCGACGCGCGCGTGCGCCAGGCGGTGGCGGCCTGCATCGACCGGAACGCGCTTAACGCGGCGCTGATGCAGGGCCAGTCGGCCGTGCCCGGCAGCTTTTTCGCGCCCACACACCCGTGGCTGGCCGCCGGTTTGAGTGCTCCGGCGTACGATCCGGCCGCGGCGGCCGCACTGCTGGCCGAGGCCGGTTGGACGGACCAGGACGGCAACCCCGATACGCCCTTGCAGGCCAACGGAACGGGTACGGTGCCGGCCGGGACGCCCTTCAGCGTCAATTACATCACCACGCAGGCCGGCCTGCGCCAGCAGATGGCCGAAAGCATCGCCGGGATGTTGAAGCAGTGCGGCATCGAGGTAAAAGTGACCACGCTGACCCCCGAGCAGTTGTATGCCGCCGGGCCGGAGGGCGATGTGTTTGGGCGCAAGTTTGACCTGGCCGAGTTTGCCTGGCAGGCCGGCAAGGGCACGCCCTGTTACCTGTACACCAGCCGCCAGATTCCAAACGCCAATAACCTGTGGCTGGGCGCCAACGTGACCGGTTACAGTGACGCCGAATACGATGCGGCCTGCCGGGCCGCCGAGCTGGCCAACCCTGAACAGCCCGAGTCGCTGGAAACCCACCGCGCGGTCCAGGAGCAGTTCCTGGCGGACCTGCCGGTGCTGCCGCTGCTCTACCGGCTAAAGATCGTCGTGAGCCGGCCGGATTTTTGCGGCTTCAGCATGGACGTCAGCGCGCGCAGCGAATTTTGGGACATCGAAAGCTACGCCTACGGCGCCGGCTGCCGGCCGTAAACCCGGTCTCCGCCTGAAGCGACGAACGATAACGCCTGGCGATTCAGGCGTTATTTTTAACGCGCGCCGGATGGGGAAGCGGTATTTCTGCTATAATTTGAAAGAGCGTTCAAGCGGTTCGTCATTGGAACGCCATTCCATAATCAATCAATTGTAATAATAATGAAAAGAGCATCATGGTGGAAAAAAGCATCCTCATCGTAGAAGATACGCGAGATTTGGGCCGCCTGTTGCAATCGGCGCTGGCGACCCTGGGCGCGGACTTGAAAGTGCAGGTGGTGCCCTCAGCGGAAGAAGCGCTGCTCGAATCGCCGCGCCGGAAGTTCGCGCTGGCGGTGGTGGACCTGCGTTTGCCCGGCATCACCGGCTTTGAGTTGATCGCTAAATTGCGCGCGCGGCAGAAGGACCTCAAAGTGGTGGTCATCACCGGCATGCTGGACGCCGAATACCGCCAGCAGTCCGAAAAATTGAGCGTGGATGCGTTTTTCACCAAGCCGCTGGAGATGGGCCAGTTTTTGGATACCGTGCAGCGGCTGCTGGAGATGAATGAGACGCCCCTCCCGGCGGCCGGCGCGGCCGCGGTGGAACCGGTGAACCTACATCTGCCGGAACTGATCGCCAGCCTGCGGCAGGATTGCGCCGCCGAAGCCGTGGTGCTGCTGGATGAAAACGGCCGGGTGGTGGTCCGCGCGGGCAACGGCCAGACCGAAGCGCTGGAGGTCGAAAGTGGGCCGGTGGTGATGGCCGGGTTGAGCGCCGCGGAGAGATTGTGGCGGCTGAT
>CALMIB010000458.1 GCA_937863945.1 uncultured Longilinea sp. | reverse complement strand
TGAAGCCGTCGAAGCGGCATAAAGCAACAAAAAAACTGGAGTAATTCTCCAGTTTTTTGTTTAAGCCCAGGGTCAGATCATTCCAAAAAGACTTCCACGCGCTCGCCGTCCTGTTCATCCATCACGTCCAGCACCTGTCCCGTAACGCCTGCATTGATCAGGCTCATCAGTTGATCCATATCCAGACCTTCCACCTCCGGAGAAAACCGGGCGCCCATCTTCATACCGGCGCTCAAAACGTTCACCGGCAGGCGCACATTCACGCGCGTTTTGCCGCTGCCTGTGTCGGTGACGCGCACCCGGAACCACCGCGCGCCGCGTCCCGGTGCGACCGGCCCCCCACCGGGTTTGCTTCCCCCGGCCTGCGCGGCGGTTTCCAGACTTTCCAGCAGCCGGATGCCTTCTTCGGCTGAGATTTTTCCATCCTGGATCAACTGGAGTACGCGCAGGCGTTCTTCTGAAGTGGGCATTCAAGCTTCCCTTTCAACGATCAACCAATCTCATTCATGGCATTTTACCCTGAATGGACAATATTTTCCACTGCGCCTTACTTCAGCCGTTCTGAGCGCCGTTCCCATTCTGCAGCCGCGGCCCGGATGAGCGCTTTGATTTCAACATCCGGCACGCTATCCAGACCTGAATATTGCCCACCGTTCAACAACACCATGATCCCACCGTGGGGATCCTGCGTGATCTTTACCGAACGATGGCTTTGCGATGACTTGCCGATCATCTCTTGCAAAATTTCATCGACCTGTTCGGCCATTGATTTTGGGTTCATCGAGAGTTTGGGGACTGTGGCCGATGCAAGTGCATCGACCAGGGTTGGCGCGGGAATTACCGTCTTGACCGCTTTCGGCATCACAATCGGCTCCTGTTCGCCGGATGCCGGCCGAACCGGCGATTCCACGGCCGACATTTGTCTGGGCTGATCCGCTCGCACATTTAACCAGCGCGTCAATCGCTCGACTATCGCTTCCAGTTTCGTCCGTTGGTCGGCGTTGGCCTGTTTTGCATCCTTCAGGATTTGATTATCGAACTCTACGAGCAGGGCATCCTTGCCGTCGCTCCAGATGCGCAGTTGAGCAGTATGCTTTTCCGGGTCGATGCCTTCCGGCAGCGAGTCTGCCTGGCGGTCCTGCTTGCGCTTCTCCCGTTCCGTGTACAGCATGGTAATCAGCACGCCGCCGATATAACCGACAACAATGCTAATGACGACCAGAAGAATGTAGATGGTAGTTTGTGGCATCGGAACCTCTCACCAAGTTTAACTTCTGATTACAGCCCCTGGCATTGCGGGCAATAATGCGTTCCCCGCTGCCCCACCACGATCCGTGCAATGGTCGTGCCGCACTCCGGGCAGGCTTGTCCAGCCCGTCCGTAGGCGCGGAAATTGTTTTGAAATTCTCCACCGCGGTACACCCAATCGATGCTCGCGCCATTGGTGTTGATGCCTTGCTGCAAAACAACCCGCAGCGCACCCAGCAGCCGGTCGGCGCGCTCCAGAGTCAGGTCGGCGGAATTCTGCAACGGATGGATCTTGGCCAGGTGCAGCGCCTCATCGGTGTAAATATTGCCCATGCCGGCCAAAAAGCTCTGGTCCAACAGCAGCGGTTTGATCTGCCGGCGCCGCTCCTGCAAGCGTCGATGGAAAACACCGGCAGTCAGGGCGGGATCAAATGGCTCGGGGCCCAACCCAGCCAGCACCTGCTGCGCGTCTGCCACCAACCAGGCACGCCCGAACTTGCGCGCATCGTTGAAAACCAGCCGCCACCCGTCCGAAAAATTCACCGTCAACCGGTCATGCGGCTGCAACATGCCGCCCGGCTCCACGCGCAAATTGCCGCTCATGCGCAGGTGAATCAGCAGCGTATCCCGATCCAACCGGATGACAATGAACTTCCCGCGCCGATTGATATCCATCACTTGCTGGCCTGGCAGGCGCGCAAGAAATTGTCCGCCGTCAGGCTCGGCCAGCGTCCGCGGCCAGGTCAGTTCAGCCGATTGAACCTGTTTTTTCAGGATGGATGGTCCGCCGCGTCCCCCAACGCGCAGCGCCCTGACAATAGTTTCAACTTCGGGCAGTTCTGGCATGGTTCCTGGATAGCCGTTTTACTCGTTGAATAGTTCGCCCACGCTGCGGCCTTCGTTGGCCCGGCGAATCACTTCGCCCAGCAGCGGCGCGACCGAGAGGATGCGCAGCCGGTCGCCAAATAAGGCGCGCTTTTCTTGCGGGATCGGGATGGTGTCGGTGGCGATGTATTCGGTCACCGGCAGCGCCGCCAGGCGCTCGGCTGCGTTGAGTGACAGCACAGGGTGCACAAAGATCACATAAACGTTGCGCGCGCCGTTATCCTTCACCAGGTTCACGGCCTGCACAATCGAACCACCCGTATCGACTTCATCGTCCACGATGATCGCGTCGCGGGCATACACATCGCCGATCAACGTCAACGCCTGGGCTTTGGCGTCATTGCCCATGCGCCGTTTTTCAATAAAGGACAACGGAACATTCAACGCCGCCGCATAATTGCGCGCTTTCTTGGCAAAGCCCAAATCGGCGGTCACCACCACCGGCGAGTGCATGTGCTCCTTAATGGAACGCAAATAATCGACGTGAATATAAAATGCCGTCAAAACATCGCCGGGAATTGAAAAAAAGCCCTGAATCTGGCCGGCGTGCAAATCCATGGTGATGTAGCGGTCGGCGCCGGCCACTTCGATCATATCCGCCACCAGGCGCGCAGTGATGGGGATACGCGGCTGGTCTTTC
>CALMIB010000457.1 GCA_937863945.1 uncultured Longilinea sp. | reverse complement strand
CCTGCACCTGATTGGTGTTGCGCAGCGCCAGGGCGCGGTAATAATGTGCGGTGCCGTCATGGCCGACTGTGAGGTCGAGGTATGACTTGAACAGATCCACCGCCACGCCATACTGTCCGGCAAAGTAATCCACCAAAGCCCGGTTGAGCAGGTCAACCTCGACGCCCGAGTCGACCAGCCACACCAGCGCCGAATAGGAATCATAGGAACGCGGATAATTGTTGACCGAATCCAGGAAGCGCGCCTGGGCCTGTTCGGGCATGCCCAGTTCCTGGTAAATCTGTCCGGCCAGCAGGTTGACCTGGGCTTTGGTGAAATCACTGCTGGCTGCGTCGTAAACGGCCAGATAGATGCGCAGGGCATTGGTGTAATCCTGCATGCCCGCATAGGCCCGGCCAATCTTCACCATGAGATTCTGGTCGCCGGCGTAGGATTCAGTTTGCGATGCACCTTCATAGGCCTTGACCGCGGCGCTGTAATTGCCGGCCTGCATGTACAGATCGCCCAACTGCACCCGCAAGTAGCTCTCGATCGGATTCTCGCCGGCAGCCAGAAAGGATTCGAGGTACGCAGCCGCCTGAACCGGGTCGCCTTTTTCCAGGGCAGCCTGGGCCAGGAAGTAGAGGGCTTCATCCGCAGCGTCGGTACCGTCGAATCGGGTACCCATCTGTTCGAGCTTGGCAATCGCCAGGTCGGTGTTGCCGCGCTGCAACTCCACGCGAGCCGCGCCCAGTTGCGCGGCGGCCTGAACCTGCGGGTCGTCGCTCTGATCGTAGGCCGTTTGGTATTCGCGCTCGGCCAGGTCGCTTTGCCCCAGGAACAAGGCCTGGTCGGCCTGGTCGATGCGCACGGCCGGCTGCGGCGTGGGGGTGGGCGGCGCGGCGGTTGGCGCCGGCGTTTGGGATGGCAGCAGCGTTTCCAGCACCGAAACATCCGTGGTGGGGGTCGGCGTCGCCTGCTGCACTTGCGACAGGCCGGGTAAATTGCAGGCCAGCGAGACCAGCAACACGATGAGTACGGCAGCCAGGATTATTTTTGATTTCATATATAAGCCTTATACCGGAAGGTGGGATGCCTGTCAATGCTTTGACAAAGCGGGATTGTCATGTTAAACTAAAGAAGTTGTACTCCGACGCTCTCTCAGGAGGGCGTCTTTGTGTGTGTATTGATGCGAACCGTATTTTGGGATGATGCTGCCTGCCAGGTGAAAATGATCGACCAGCGCGTTCTGCCGGCGCGGCTGGAGATTGTGGCGTGCGCCTCGCTTGCTGAAGTGGCCGAGGCCATCCGCAACATGACCGTGCGCGGCGCGCCGGCGATTGGCGCGAGCGCGGCATTTGGCATGGCGCTGGCGGGGCTGCAATCGACGGCAACCAGCCGGGATGCCTGGCGCGCTGAGTTGCGCATGTCCGCGGTGCATCTTAAAGCCGCGCGACCAACGGCGGTCAATCTTGCCTGGGCAGTCGATCGGATCATGCGCGTAGTCGAGTCAGATCAACCGCTGGCGGCGCTGCGCCAACAGGTGCTGGCGGAAGCGCAGCGCATTGCTGATGAGGACGTGGCTATCAACAAGCGCATGGCCGAATGGGGCAGTACGTTGATCGACGATGGCGATACCATCATCCATCATTGCAACACCGGCGCGCTGGCCACCGTCGATTGGGGCACCGCGCTGGGTGTCATCCGCACGGCCCACGAACAGGGTAAACGCATTTTTGTGCTGGTGGATGAAACCCGCCCGCGTTTGCAGGGCGCGCGCCTGACTGCCTGGGAATTGCAGCAGTATGGCATTCCCTATGCGATCATCAGCGACGGCGCGGCAGGCCATTTCCTGCGCACCGGGCAGGCGCAAAAGGTTTTCTTCGGAGCCGATCGGGTGGCCGCGAACGGGGATGTGGCCAACAAGGTGGGCACTTACATGCTGGCGTTGGCCGCCCATAGCAACGACGTGCCCGTGTACGCGGTGGCGCCCTCGTCGAGCATTGATCTGAGCATTCAGGACGGCAGTCAAATCCCGATCGAAGAGCGGGACGCGGATGAAGTCCTCAATATCCAGGTGAATGGTGAGCGCGTTGCGCCGGAGGGCGCGGCAGCCCGCAACCCCGCCTTTGATGTCACACCGCACGCCTGCTTGACCGCCATCGTCACCGAAAAAGGCATCGTGCGCCCGCCGTTTGATGAGAATTTGGCGCGCGTTTTGCGCCCTGATTTATGAATCATTAAAGGAAAGAATTGCATGACGATCGTTTGTAC
>CALMIB010000456.1 GCA_937863945.1 uncultured Longilinea sp. | reverse complement strand
CCGGTAAATCACCGCCGGCAAATGGCGCTGCCCCGACGGTTTCTTCGGCAGCCGGTGAAATTTCGGCGGCGGAAATGCCGAGGGATTGCCAGGAGAAGGTTTCCTCCAGCGGTTCCTCAGAGATGGGAACAATGGGTTCTTCAACCGGCGGCGGAGTATCGGCTGGCGTGTAGTTCTGCAGCCAATCTGGCATGCCTTCCTGGGCGGGCAGCTCAACGGCTTCGCCGGCGGGCTCACCCGCGTCCTCGGCGCGACCTGGTCCTTCGGGTTCCTGAGAAGCCAGGCCGCCCAGCCAGTCGGGTAGATCACCGGCGGCTTCAACCGGCGAAAGCGGCTCCAGCGGAGCTCCCGGAGAGGAGGAGTCTTGAAGTTCAAATTGGCGCAGCCAATCGATGCTTTCATTTTCCGGGGTCGCGGCAGATTGAGCAGCCGAAGGCTCACTCTCCCAGGGGAAGACGCTGCCGGAGGTTGCTTCCTCAGGCAGGTTGAACGGGGTTTCCGCTGCGGGCTCGGATGCTTTTTCCGTTTTGTCCCCTTCGTCCGGTTTGTCCAACCAATCGATTGCCCCGTCGGATTGGAAGGCAGGTTCAGCCGCGTTGGATTCGCCGCCTCCCCGGGACTTGGACAGCCAATCGGCGCCGGCATCTTCCGCCGGGAGGGCGCTTTCGGTTTGCCCAGCAAGGTTGGCCAGCCAATCCTGATCCTCCTCTTGTGAAGAGGCGAGGGGTTCAATGGGCGGCTGACCGCCGGCCGGTTCCGCGGACCAATCGAAGGGCTGTTCCGCGGCGGGGGCTGCACCCTGATCCTGAGCATCTGACTGCCAGTTTTGCATATTGCGCAGCCAATCGGGTGTTTCGCCGGCTGCGCCGGCATCCAGGGGCTCGCCGACCGCATCCGCTTCGGGAGCGCTCGAGGGCTCCTCGCCCCGCAGGCTTTGCAACCAATCGGCATCGCCCGCATCCTCTGGTCCCGCGGATGGACCGGTGGAGGAAGAGGGTGCCAGGTTCTGCAGCCAGTCTGGCAAGGCTTCATCCGCCTGTTCCTCGGATTCAAAAGGCTGCGGTTGGCTTTGTTCTTCCTGGTTTCGCTGACGGATGCGTTGCAGCCAATCGGGAATTTCTTCGGCGGGTTGGGCATCTTCGCCGGCTTTCGCGCCGGTTTCGGGTTCTTCCCAGGCGGACGAATCCGAGTCGCCCCGCAGGTTATCCAGCCAGCCGGCCGTTGCGTCCAGTAAAGGCCGGCCGCAATTCTTGCAGGTTTCCGAACCGGCGGGGTTAAGGGTTAGACAATGTGAGCAGCGAATATCAGCCATAAGCTTATCCACTATACGGGCGGTCAGCGCCCATGAGAATGCGCAGCCCGGTGGTGAGACCACCCAGCGCAATGCCCAGTAAAATACCGCGCGCTCCGGCGATGGGTAGCATGTTAAGGGCTCCCAGGATATCCCGAACCACGGGCATTTGCGTTCCAATGGAGAGGAAACCGCTGCCGATCACCAGGAAGACGATGGTGCTGATGACGAAAACAACGGCCATCCAACCTTTTCGCCGTTTGAATAGCCGCAGGCTGGCGTAGGTCAGGCTGACGGCCAGGACTGCCATCAGGCTGGCTTCGATGGGCACCTGGATGGAAGTGATGATGTTCTGGAAGGTTCCCGATGCGGGACCGAAAACCAGGCCGACAATGAAGGTCGCTGCGAATGCCAGCAGCAGCAGGATGCTGTAGCGATCTGGCTCGCGGCGGTCTTTGATTTTGCGTCCGTGAACGAGCAGCAAATTGATGATGGCAACCACCGAAGCCACACCGGCCAGTCCGATTGCCCAATCCAACAAATAGATGCGGATATTGGAGAGGATCCCCAGGGGAACGAAGTAGCCGATCAGGATGATCAGTCCGACGGCGATGGCGATGGCGGTGGCGACAGGATTTCTCATAGGACTCCCACCAGATTGAGGAACACGCCTGCCAGCACGCCCGCCGCCAGCACCCAGCGTAGAATATCCTGGGCGCGCACACTGGCCGAATAAAACGGGCCGGCTTGCAGGTAGGCCGGCACTGCGTAAAGTTCCTCGCCAATCAGAGGCTCCTGCGTGGTGGCGTATAAAACCGCCTGGGCGGGGAGGGAATCGCTGCTGGCCAGGGTGAATGCGGAAACCTGGTCAGCTTCGTCAGTGACCAGGCCGATTTCAGGGCCAAAGTTGCCGATGAGCAGGTGGGTGGAGATGTGTTCGCTGCGCACCACCGGGAGGACGCCCGCCACGTACGAGAAGGGCGTGGGCCCGGCCAGGCGGCCGCGGTCGGGGTCGTATTGCTCGGCGGCATTGGCGGTGCGGTATGCCGCGCGCAGGCTGTCCTGGCTGAGAATGGCGAGGCTGCCGCTGCCTGAGGTGGCGATTGTCGGCCGGTCGCTGGCCGTGCTCAGGCGGGCAATCCGCTCCAACGAGGTCAATCCAACCAGCGCGGAGGTGTTGTTGCTGCTCAACAGGTCACCCTTACCCAGCGAGATGTGCAGGCGTGTGCCCTGCTCGACCGCCAGGCCGATGCCCCGGCGCAGGCGCTGGAAAGCCGGAATGGGTCGAAAAACGGGTTTCTTTTTATTTGCGGCTGGCAGGGAAAAAAACAGGATCAACCCCATCCCCGCCACCACGATGATCAGACCGATGATATTTTCAATGCTCATTACCGGGCTTCCTCCTCGCGGATGAATGCGGC
This sequence comes from uncultured Longilinea sp., assembly GCA_937863945.1. Classification (GTDB taxonomy): domain Bacteria; phylum Chloroflexota; class Anaerolineae; order Anaerolineales; family Anaerolineaceae; genus Longilinea. The sequence continues at coordinate 9,796 of CALMIB010000456.1, read as the reverse complement.
AAACGACCGGCTTTCCGCTTCGTTTTCCAGCAGGTTGGCCAACGCCTGCCATTTTTGTACGTCGCTGCCAAAGAGCGGCTGGCCCAGATAAACAACCTGCGCAAAGAGCAATTTCAACGAGCCGGTAGATTCCAGCAGGGCGGCAAACGGTTCACTCACCCCCCACCGGTGCAAGAATCGAACCCATGCGGGCCAATAGGTACGGTCTGCCTGCATGGTATCAGTATAGCACAGAAAAATTGAGAAATATATACGCAAGAACTTTTATTCTGGTTTGATCCACAGCGACCTCCCGCCGCCCTGTTCCACGTAGGCCTGAAAAGCGTTGTGCATTTCATCCAAATCGCGCCACAATGAGCTGATTTGTGAGGGGTAAAGCTCGATGGCTGACCGCCAGGCGTCCAGCGCGGCGGGTGAAATGACAAACCGCCTGCGGCGCCAGCCGGGCAGCAGGTATTTTTGGATGTCCACGCCGGGCCGCGCTGCGTAGGGATAATCGGGATAGAAGTAGATTGGAATATTCAAACCCAATGCTGCGGCGCGAACCAGGCGGTGATCGATGTGGTCGCCCAGGCCCAGCGGCGCGGCCAGGCGGCAGTTACCTTCCAGCCGGGCTTTGATCTGTTCCGCCAGGCGTTCGGCCAGCGGGATTTCGCCTTCGGGCAGCGGCTGCCACAGGTCATTCTCGCCGTCCACCAGCGGGCTGCCGTCCGGCAGGCGGCGGTAGATGCAATCGGGCAGGTCAAAATGCACGGCGGTTGCGCCCACGCGGGCGCAGGCAGCCCGATCTTCAATCCGGCGGGCGGCCACCGATTCTGGGCCGGTTTGCCAGCGCTGTTCCAGGCTCATGGCAAACGGAGGGCGCGGCCCCGCCGGTGGATCGCCGGCGCAGATCGTCCAGATCTCAACCCGGCTGCCCTTAATGGCCAGTTCCCGGATGATCCCGCCGCAGGAGAGGACGGCGTCATCGAGATGCGGCGATAGAAATACCCAGTTTGGTTTGCTCATTGGTACCTTATGGAACCTGGCCGGAATTGGGGTCCACCATCAGGCTCGAAACATCCACGGCTTCGAAATCCGAACCCTTGAGCGAATCAATTTCATCCTCATACTCAAAGGCCACCGGCAACCCGGGCTGGCCGGCGCCGACCACGTTGTAAGGGATGCCGATCGGGCTGCCGTTCCACAACCCGGAGCCAAAATCCAGGTGGAAATGTGCGTCGCGGCCGATGCTCTCGATATAGGCGTTTGAGTTGAGGTCAACGGGCAGTTGGTCGATGCGCGCGTTCCAGATGTTGTTAGTGGGCAGCAGCGGACATCCCTCGAGTGTGGGTCCGCCGGCTCCCTTTTGGACCAGCGGCAGGTACAAAACCGGGCTGCCCTCCGCTGCCCCGGCCTGGCGGACCACTGTGGCAACCGCTGCCGCAACCAGGAGAAGGACGATCAAGGCAGGCTGGAATTTTGTAAAGCGCATACAGGTATTGTAACAAATGCTTTACCCAACGTAGCTGTTCGCACCTTACAGACGATTTCCAAAGGTATAATTAGCCTGCATGGAAAAACTGCTCAAAGAAATCCAGAATCTGACCGGTTTGAAGTTGACGGCGCGGCAGGCGGCTGCGTTTCAGCGTTATGAGCAACTGCTGATGGAGTGGAATGCTCGTTTCAACCTGACGGCCGTGCGCGACGTGGAAGGCGTGCGCACCAAGCATTTTTTGGATTCATTGACCTGCATGCAGGCCTGGAGGGAGACCCCGCCTGGAAAGCTGATCGATGTGGGCACCGGGGCGGGGTTTCCGGGCATTCCTTTGAAAATCGTTTTACCGGCCATGCAGCTCACGCTGGTCGAATCGGTGGGGAAGAAGGCTGATTTTTGCCGGTTGGTGGTGCAGGAATTGGAGTTGGACAAGGTCCAGGTCGTTCAGGCGCGCGCGGAGGATTTGGGACAACAAGTCGCCCACCGCGAGCAATACGATTGGGCGGTGGCCCGCGCCGTTGCCACCTTGCCCGTCCTGGCCGAATATTTGCTGCCGCTGGTCCGCGTGGGCGGCGGCATGCTGGCTCAAAAAGGCGAAGGCGGACCTGCTGAAGCCCAGCAGGCCGAGCGCGCGATAAAATTACTGGGCGGCTGTCTGCGCCACTTGAAACCCGTGCACTTGCCCGGCATCGCTGAAGACCGCTACCTGGTGATCATCGATAAAATCGCCAGAACGCCGCCGCAATATCCGCGGCGGGTGGGACTGGCGGCCAAAAAAACGCTGTAGTCGCTATTCCTGCGTGACGATGCCGCTCTCCACCCGGCAGATCTGGCTCTGGCGGACAAACTCATCGGAAAAAAGGTGCAGGTCGGTGGTGGTGAGCAGCGCCTGCTCGCAGTTGTTCAGGTAATCCAGCAGATCGGCGCGGCGCTGCAAGTCCAACTCGGCCAGGGTTTCATCCAGCAACAGAATCGGCCAATGGCCGGTTTTCGCTTTCAGCCAATCCATCTCGGCCAGCTTCAGGGCAAGCAGGGTGGTGCGCACCTGGCCGCGCGAGCCGAAATCGCCCAGGTCGATGCCGTTGCCCAGGAAGCGGATTTCGTCGCGGTGTGGACCAATGGTGGTCACCCCGCGCGCGATTTCTTCGGAGCGGATGCCGGCCAGTCGCTGCTGGAAACCCTGGCGGATTTTTTCCACCGTCAGGCTGCCGCGCTGCGGCGCGGTTTGAATGGGCAGCAGATACTGTCCTTCCGGCGAGGGTAAAGGGTCATAGGAGGGTTGGTACACCAGCCGCAACACTTCGCTGCCGCGCGTCAGGCGGTCGTGGGTGCGCGCCGCCAGCTTTTCCAGTTGCTGAATGGCCTGGATGCGGTTGTAGATGAGCACCGCGCCGCGCGAAGAGATAGTGTCATCCCAGAAGTCCAATTGCGCAGGGTCGCCGCCGCGCTCGCCGAGTTGCTTGAGCAGCGCATTGCGTTGCGAGACGCCCTGGGCGTAATCGGACAGGGCCTGCGCGTAGCCGGGAACGGCCTGCGAGATGGCCAGGTTGAGGTAGCGGCGGCGTTCATCCGGGCCGCCTTCCAGGATGCGCGTCATTTGCGGCAGCAGGATGACGGCGGTGAATTTGCCCAACGCCTCGCCGGGCGAGCGTTTCACGCCGTCCACCAGGATTTCCTTGCGCAGGCGCGTGCCGTTGATGCCGACTGCGTCCTGGATCAGGCGCACCTCCAGGCGGTGCTTGTGCCCGCCGACCAAGTAATCGGCCACCAGCCGGGTAACAGCCTGGGTTTCCTGTCCGGCAATGAAATTGATCAATTGCCGGTCATTTTGCGCGTGGAACGAATTGAGCGTCGCCAGGTAGTACACCGCTTCGAGCAGGCTGGTTTTTCCCTGGGCGTTGTTGCCAACCAGCAAAAGAATCCGCCCAGGCAGTTCAATGTCCAGGCGGGAGAACGCGCGAAAATTGGTCAGCGAAAGATGCGTCAGGTGCATATTAATCGACCGGGGCTTCTTCTCCCTCGCGCGGCTTCCACACGCGCGTGGCGCGGTCGGTATACACGATCCCGTCGAGATGGTCGATTTCGTGCTGGAAGATGCGCGCCAGCCAGCCGTTGACTTTATATTTCACCGGTTGCCCCCGGCGGTTTAATCCCTTGACGGTCAGGCCGGTGTGGCGGTCCACCTCACCAACCAGGCCGGGAACTGACAGGCAGCCCTCGATGCCCAATTCCGTTTCTTTAGAAACCTGGACAATTTCAGGGTTAACGAGGACGTACAGCTTTTTGGGACCATCTTCGTCTTCTTCATCTTCGGCATATTCAACCACGATGACCCGCTGTAAAACACCCACCTGCGGGGCAGCCAGGCCAACGCCGGGCGCTTCGCGCATGGTTTCAATCATGTCATCGATCAGGACTTGAAGGTCGCTGTCGAAGGCGGTTACTTTGTGAGCCTTGCGCCGGAGGACCGGGTCGGGCAGAAAAACAATTTCACGTAGCGCCATTTCACTCTTCTCTCTACCAGATAATTCGATCGACTTCCGCTTTATTTTACTCGTTTTCTTCCTCTTCGTCATCCAGGTCTTCATCATCCGCGGGCGTCTGGCCGGTGGTTTCCTGATGGTAAATTTCCAACCATTCCGCCAGGCGGCGCTGGTCGTTATCATCCTCCTGCTTCTGTTTTTGCAACTTTTTATTATAAAGGCGCTCAAAGATTTCCCGCTGCACTTCGCTGGGATTGAACACGTTGTTGAAGGTCAACGAGGCTTCGCCCACGCGGATGAAAACCGTGCCGAAATTGAGGATCAGGTGGATAAGATTTGGACGTTCGTAATCGATGCTGAGGATATTTTCCAACGGCGCGGTCCGTTTTTGTTCCACGCCCAACGGCCGTTTGTAGATGTCGATCAATTCCTTGTCGGAAATAATGTAGCGGTCGTTGCGCCAGTCAATGTATTGATACAACCACCACGCGCCGAAGGTTAGCAGCAGGAGCAGGCAGAGCAGCACCGTCGAGGATAGGGTGAGTAACGTAAAAACGTTTACCAGCCGCAGGATGAGCAGCGTCAGGGTTAAAAACAACAACAGGGTCGGCAGAATGACCTTGCCCAGCAGCATAAACCAATGCGTGCGATAGGTGATGACGCCGTTGACTTCGGTGCGCAGCATAAACAGATCCGACAGCGCATTGGGCAGAGTGCCGGAGTGAATGGTTTTGGGAACTTCCTGTTCGGCTGTCTGGGCAGCTTGATCCTGTTCATCCAGGCCGATGTGCTGGCGAATGGTGTGGCGAATGTTTTGGGTTTTATTGCGTTGCGCGTGCAGCCTTGCCCGGTCTCGCCGGTTGTCGAGCAGGATTTTTACCTCGGCGGGCATGGCAATCCCGGGCAAGGTCAGCGCGCCGGTGAAGGTTCGGATGATCAGGTCGCCGTAATCCAGCCAGCGGCCGATCTGGCTGGTGGTGATGTCATCCGCAAGGATGGCATCCAGGGGAACTTCCTGGCGGCTATCATAGATGAGGGCAATTTTTTCCTGAAACAGCACGCGCCGGCTGGTGATGATGGAATAGTCATTGCTCCAATCGAAGACCACCCAGGCCACCCATCCCACCGAAACCAGCGCCGTGACCAGGGTGATGATGAAGAAGATCATTAGATGAAGGGTGGCATACAGATAGATCCACAGGGGGAGCAGGATGAAGGTGATCAGCGTGGGCAAGATCAACCGCGGGATCAGATAATATCCGCTGCGCCGGCCGATGTAATAGATGGTCTCGCGCGGCGCGATCCACGGAAAGGTCAGATTGATGAAGTGGCGGAAACTTCTGCGAATCAACAAAAAACGTTTTTGCAGGACGGGATATCGGTCGGCAAACTCTTTGATCCGGGCGGAATCGAATACCAGCAGGATGACTTCGGTCAACGCGCTGGCATTGCTTTGTCGCAACATTTCCTCCTCAAGGGTTTCCAGACCGAAATAATCGCCTTCATCCAGCGAGCCCAGCGTTTCATCGCCCTGGCTGGTAACCCGGGTGAGTTGCACACGGCCGCTCAAGATGATGTAAAAGGAATCTGCCTGGCTGCCCTGCTCATATATCAATTCTCCCCTGGATAGCACCAACCGCGAAGAGCTTTCGGCCATGCTCATCATTTGCGCCTCACTCAGGTCGTGAAACAGCGGCATTTGTTGCAGGATCTGCACGGTCGAAATTTCATCAGTCATGTGATAAGTATAGCTCCAAATCTGGTAGAATCGTCTCTGGCGAGATTGCCAATGAGGAGTGAAAATTTGCGAGGAAAAAGATTTCCTTTTTTACGCTGGATTTCGATTTTTCTGGTGTTGGTGGCGATGCTGTTGTTTGTGGTCCAACTGGTCACTTACAGCAGGATACGTGCCAATTTTGCGCCGGGCACGGTGATCGCGGGTGTCCCGGTGGGCGGGCTCAACCAACAGCAAGCCGCCGAGCGCCTGGTGCAGGCTTACAGCATTCCCGTGGAAGTGCATTACGGCTCGGCGGTCATTCAAATCCGCCCGGCAGTGGTCGATTTCGATTTGCAATTGGAAACCATGCTGGCAGTAGCCGATCAACAGCGCGTGAATCAACCTTTCTGGTCGGCATTCTGGGGTTACCTGTGGAACCGCCTGCCCACGCCGATTGCAGTGCCGTTGCGGGCTACATTTTCTGAAGAGCGACTGCGCGCCTACCTTGTAAGTGAGGTGGCTGCGCGCTACGACCAGCCCCCCAGCGCAGCTCAACCGGTGCCGGGCAGCACCAACTTCTCGGCGGGCAATCCGGGCTTGACCCTGGATATTGATCGGGCGGTGATTTTAATCAGCGATGCGCTGCGGTCGCCGTCAGCCCGCGTGGTCAACCTTTCGGTGGTTTCGGTTGACCCTCCGCGGCCTTCGTTTCAAAATCTGCAAATCCTTTTGCAGCAGGTCATCGATGCCTCAGGTTTTGACGGCCTGACCGAATTGTATTTAATGGATTTGCAGAACGGCCAGGAGATCAATTTTGCCTATCAAAACGGCGATCATCTGACGCCCGGAATTGCCTTTACAGCCGCATCGACCATGAAAATCCCCATCATGGTGTCAACTTACCTGCGACAACCTGAACCCCTTCCGATGGAATTGGGCGAGTTGATGACGTTGATGATTGAGCGCTCCGAAAACGATCCAGCGGACCGCCTGATGGAACAGGCTTTGGGTTCGAACCTGGGGCCGTTGCAAGTGACGGCCGATATGCAAGCCCTGGGCTTGCCCAACACCTTCCTGGCGGGTTATTTCTATGTCGGCGCGCCGCTGCTGCGCAGTTTCTCCACGCCGGCCAATCAGCGCAGCGACGTTAACACCGCGCCGGACGTGTACAATCAGACCACGGCAGCCGAGATGGGGATGCTATTGGCCGATATCTACCAATGCGCGCAATCCGGCGGCGGCACGTTTGCAGCGGTGTTTCCGGGCGAGATTTCTCAATCGGAATGCCGGCAAATGGTGAACTACCTGGTATTGGACAAGATCGGCGTACTTTTGCAGGCCGGCCTGCCTGAAGGCACTCAATTTGCGCATAAACATGCGTGGGTGACCGATCCGACTGACGGAGTCATTCACACCATCAGCGACGCCGGCATCGTCTATACGCCGGGCGGCAATTACATTCTGACCGTGTACCTTTACCATCCCACGCAGATAATCTGGGATCAGGCGAACTTAATGGTGGCTAAATTGTCGATGGCGGTGCACAACTACTACAACCTGGCGCCGTGAGTCTCAATCGCGCCCCAGCAGGGCAGCCTGCAGGCGGTCGGTCAACTCGGATTCGGGAATGCGTGCCCGCATGCAGATTTCGCGTTGCAGCTTGCGCAAGGCCGGCAGGCACGACTGGATCCCGGCGCTAAAGCGGCTGTAGCGCTGGCTCAGGGCGTTGATGCGCTGGTCCAGTGTGACCAGGCGGCTGCCTTCTGATAGTTTATCGGCCAGAAAAACCACTTTTTCTTCCCAGGTGCGCGGCGCAAGTTGATCATCCAGCAGGTGGGTCAGGATATGCCGGCGGGCGATCTCGGCGAGCTCGAGTTGGCCGCGTTCAGCCAGGATGCGGGCGGCGGCTTCACCGTGGTTAATGCTGGATTTGTGCAGCGTGTTGACTTTGGCAAGGTCGTGCAGCATGCCTCCACGCTGCGCCAGCAAGGGATCCACCTTCTCGCCGGCAGCGCGAAGCCAGATGGCCAGTTGGTAGGCGATGCTGGCCACGCTTTGGACGTGCAGGAGCAGGTTGGCCGGAACCTGCTGCTCGACCAGCCAGCTCTGGGTTTGATTCCAACCTGGCAGCCGTGGAGCAGCCAGCGCGGTGGGCAGGTCGTCCATGCGCTGGATTTCGATATCGTGCAAAGGCAGCAATCCGGGCGCCGCAATCCCGGATGGGTTGTACCAGACGGCCAGCCAGCCCGCCTGCCACGCACCGACCACATCGGTGGCGTAACCATCTCCGACCATTACATATTCCGGGCCGGGCGGCATGGCTAGCTGGATGGATTGAAAGTAACTTCGCTGAGGTTTTTTGCTCTCAACTTCATGGCCGGTAAAGATTTCCTGAATGTAACCATCCAGATCGACGCGCCGGAGCGCGTCACGAAGCCGGGCAGCGTTCGAATCGACCGCATTGGAGGCAACGATCAGGTGGTAATCAGGTGAAAGGCTTGCCAGGGCAGCCTGCGCTCCGTCCACGGCGGCCACTTCCGGCCAATCCGCCATCACGCCGTGGAATTGCGGCAACTCAACCATGAGCGTGTTGCCCCAATCCAATGCAACGACTGTTTTTTGATTTTTGTAATTGTTCAAATTACCTCAAGATTAATAAAAATAACCATCTCCGGTTCAGCCCGGGAAAGCTGCGGAGAATTATAAACCCGCTGCTGCGCTGAAGATCATTTTGCCTGTGCGGTCCGTTGCCCTGACCGGCCGAAAATGATCGGAAGCAGGGGCAGAGCCAGCAAATTGAGCCCCGCGATGACGGCAAACGTTCCGCGGTATCCGATGGAATCCACCAGGAATCCGCTTAGCCCCACGCCAATGGCGGTGCCCAAATTGGCAACTGCCATGAGAATCGAAAACATAGAGGCGGCGATGCGCGGATCGGTGAGACGCATGGAAAGCGCGAAGTAAACCGTTTCATAATAGCCGTAGGCCAGACCAAAAAGCGCGGCCAGCGGCCAGGCCATTTGCGGTGAAAAAATGAAGGAAAGCGCCAGTATGGCGGCAAGAGAAGCGATCAGGGCCCCTTTAACAGCGCGCTGGAACCCAACCCGGTCGGTGAGACGGCCGCCGGTGACGCCGCCCAGCACTACGCCGATGCCCCAGACGGCTGTATAAAAACCGGCTTGCGTATAGGTGATTTGAAAACTTTCTTCCAGGAAAGGATTCAGGATCTGGCTGGCCGCATTGATCACCAGCGAATAAACCGCGCCCAGCAGCCCAAGCGTAATCACGGCGGGTTTCACCAACGAAGAGAAAGCGCTCCATTCAAATTTTTGGCCGGCCGGCCGGGCTGATTCACGCGCCATGAACACCAGCGGAATGGGCAGTAGCGAGAGGGCTGCGAGGATATAAAACACAGCCGGCCAGGAGCGGTCGGCGACAGCGCCGAGCCCGGCTGCCACCACCACCATGCCCAGCGCGCGCCCACCGACCATGAGCCCCTGGATGGTGCCCTGTTCGGCCTGCGACGTCGTATCCAGGGCCAGGCCATCGGTACAGGTGTCGTAAAGCGCCATTCCACTCATGAGCAGGAAGGCTGTCAGGATATACAGCCCGTACTGTTGCACGGGTTGGATGAGTGGAATCACCAGGAGGCAAAGCGTTTGGATGACCAGACCGATCAGGATGTAAGGCTTGCGGTACCCCAGGCCCAGCAGATTGACCCGGTCGCTGAGCATGCCCAGGAAAATCTTCAGCACGAAAGGGATCATCGCCAATGCGCCGACAATCCCGATACGGCTCATGCTCATATCGAAACTGCGCAGGTAGAGCGAATTGAGCGCGGTGTAATAGCTGAAGACGGCGCCCTGCGCGAAATACAGGGAGGCAAACAAACTGTAACGAAGGATGCGTGAAGGCGGCATGGGATTTCTCTGTTGAGCAGGATAACCAAGTATAGAAGATCGCAGTTGTTCCGTCAATTGGAAACAAAAGAAAAAAGGGATGAACAATGCGATGTTTTCGCAGAGGCAGCGTTGCCACAAGTGGCGCTGCTCAAACGGGTTATACTTGCCAGAACCGAGAGTTTACAGTATAGTCACGGGGTATCATCTAAAAATCCCC
>CALMIB010000455.1 GCA_937863945.1 uncultured Longilinea sp. | reverse complement strand
CGTGGCGGCCTGGTAGGCGCGGTAGGCGAAGACCAGGGCTTCGCCGGCCGCGAGTTTTGGGTGGTTGTTAAACTTGGGATACGGCGGCGAGGCGGGCGAAGACGTACTGATAGAGACCGCCCAGCGAGTGTCCGACCAGCACGTAGGGCGGTTGCAGGCCGGCAGTTCGGAGCTGGGCGCGCAGTTCGGCGGCAACGGTGCAGGGATCGCGCGGTGCCTCGCTGGCCGGATTGCCGGCGTAGCCAGGCCGATCGTAGGCAAAAACCGCTTGCCCGCTTGCCAGTTCCTCCATCACGCCCCCCACACCGCCTTGCCGTCGCCGAATCCGGACTGCAACACAATGGTGGGGGAGTGGCCATCCAGCCTGACCCAGGTTTCGTCGGTACGCTCCAGGCGGCCCCGGAGATCGTTGCCGGAAGCGGCCGGCGCCGTGGCGCAGCCGGCGAGATGCGCGACGGCGAGAAGGGGGGGCGTTTTTTCGGATCAGTAGGCGGCATGCGTGAGGCAAGTCCATCCGACCTGCGCCAGTGGACCGCCACGCCACGATTTGCGCAAATATCTGTATGTATATACAGTTATTCATCCCGATCCCCCGATCAGGATGCCCATGCCCGCCGCAGCCGTCGCGTGTGCCACTTCGCGCACCACCACCTATCGTCGCCGCCAGCCCGAACGCACCGTGCTCTACCGCACCGTGCAGTCTCACCTGGCCACCTGGCTCGAACTGGCGCAGGATGAATCGGGCCGTTCGGCGCCCGCCCACGTCGAGCGGGAATTCCGCCGTTACCTCGAATGCGGCATCCTCGCCCACGGCTTCGCCCGCGCGCGCTGCGCCGGCTGCGGGCACGACTTCCTGGTCGCCTATTCCTGCAAGGGGCGTGGCGTCTGCCCGTCCTGCAATACCCGCCGCATGGTCGAGACTGCCGCGCACCTGGCCGACCACGTGATCCCGCGCCTGCCGGTTCGGCAGTGGGTGCTTTCGGTGCCCAAACGATTGCGCTACTTCCTGCAGGCCGACCCCGCCGTCCAGAACCTGGCCCTGCACATCTTTCTCTCGGCGGTGGAACAGGGCTTGCGGGCCGCCTGCCCGGTGGCGCAAGGCAGCACGGCGCGCATCGGCGCAGTCGCCTTTATCCACCGCTTCGGCGCCCTGCTCAATCCGCATGTGCATTTTCACTGCGTGGTGGTCGACGGGGTATTTGAGGCCGGTACTGGGGGTGAATTGCCGGTGCGCTTTCACGAAACGCCGGCGCTGAGCGCCAAACAACTGACCGACATCCAGCGCAACATCCGCCGCCGACTGCTGCGCGCACTCACCCGGCGCGGTTTGCTCGAAGCAGAGGTCGCCGAGGAAATGGACTCTTGGGATCACGGCGGCGGTTTCAGCCTCGATGCCGGCGTGCACATCGAGGCCGACGACCGATCCGGCCTTGAGCGCCTGCTCCGCTACTGCGCCCGTCCGGTCTTCGCGCTCGAACGACTGCGCCAGATCGACCCCGAACATCTGGTCTACGAGCGCCTCAAGCCCGGCCCCGGCGGCAGTGTCAGCCTGCTCCTGACGCCGCTCGAACTGATCGACCGTCTGGCGGCACTGATCCCGCCGCCGCGTCGGCATCGACATCGTTATTACGGCGTGCTGGCGCCGAATGCGCCGCTGCGGGCGGCGGTGACGGCGCTGGCAGGGGCCAAAGACAAGGCGCCCCTGCCGAGTGCGATGACCGAAGCGGCGCCGGCACCCGAATCGAGCGCGACCGTCCCGAACGCGCCAGACGAAGAGGCAGAGGAGCCAGCCCACCGCAAGGCCGCACGTTACGTCTGGGCGCTGCTGCTGGCGCGCATCTACGAGGTGCTGCCGCTGCTCTGCCCGAAGTGCGGTGGCGACATGCGGATCATCGCCTTTATCAACGAAGGCCTGGTGATTCGCGAGATTCTCAGTCACCTGGGTGAGCCGAGCTCGGCCCCACGTCTGGCGCCGGCGCGCGGTCCGCCGCTGTGGGAGTTGCCGGCGAGCGAACAGGCCGAGCGGGAAATCGATCCGCTGGCCCAGCCGACGCCGGACTACGAATTCGACCAGCGCGTCGCCTGGTAGGGGCGGAGAAGACAAGGCTTGGGGCTTGTCGCGTGACGCCTTGCGCCTGAAGGCTGAAGACCGGCAAAATGCGGCCGGTCTTCAGCCCTTCAGGCGATGGTTCTGCGTGAGTGAGCAAGGTTTCCGGGTGTAATTTTAGTTTGACATGCGCAAACCGCCGGCAATATCCCATGTGAGGGCGTTGAATTTCCTATCCTTTCCTATGAGTTCGGACGCACCTTCGGCGGCCAGGTCACCGCGGCCGGCAAGGTCGCCCCGGCGAAGGTCTTCGTGATCGGCACCGGTGTGGCGGGCCTGGCGGCGCTGGGTGCGGCCAACTCGCGCGGCGCCGAGGTCTACGCGACCGACGTGCGTCCCGAGACCGCCGAGCAGGTCGAGTCGATGGGTGCCACCTTCCTGCACGTGCGGGCCGGGGACGAGGACCAGGGCGTCAGCTCCGACGGCTACGCCAAGGAAACCTCGGACGACTACAACGTGCGCGCCGCCGAGCTCTACATGGAGCAGGCCCAGAAGGTCGACATCATCATCACGACTGCCGCGATCCCCGGCAAGCCCTCGCCGAAGCTGATCACCAAGGAGATGGTGGCTGCGATGAAGCCCGGCTCGGTGATCGTCGACCTGGCGGCGCTGGGTGGCGGCAACTGCGAGCTGACGGTGCCCGGCGAGAAGATCGTCACCGACAACGGTGTCACGATCATCGGCTACACCGACCTGCCCAGCCGGCTGCCTGGGCTCGCGTCCCAGCTCTACGCCACCAACCTGGTGAACCTGATGAAGCTGGCCACCCCGGAATCCGATGGCGAGTTCGTGCTCGACTTCTCCGACGAGGTGCTGCGCAATATGACGGTGACGCGCGAGGGTGAGATCACCTTCCCACCGCCGCCGATCCAGGTCTCGGCCGCACCCGCGCCGGTGGCCCACAAGGAAGTACCGCAGGTGGTCGCCGAGGAACCCAAGGCGCCGAAGCCCTGGTGGGTGCTGTTCAGCGCGGTGGCGGTCGGCGCGGTCGGCCTGATCGCGCTGCTGACCTACGCGCCGGCGTCCTTCGTCTCGCTCTTCGGGGTCTTCGCGCTGGCGCTGGTGGTCGGCTACTACGTGGTCTGGAATGTCACCGCCGCGTTGCACACCCCGCTGATGAGCGTGACCAACGCGGTCTCGGGCATCATCCTGGTCGGTGCGATCAGCCAGATGTGAAATCCGCGACCGTTCCGCCGAAGGCCAGCATTACCGCATCGCCGGCATGA
>CALMIB010000454.1 GCA_937863945.1 uncultured Longilinea sp. | reverse complement strand
GCAAAGAAAACGGTTCTATCAGGTATGCGCCGAGTTGGCCCACAAGAAAAACCAGTTGACCCGCATGGGCGACGAGGGAGGCAACGGCCAGATCATCACCAGCTTGCGGGGTGAACTGCAACAGTTATCCATCGCTTTGACCGGTTGAAGCCTTGTTCAAGCGCCTGAATGCTGGTAGAATAATGCCTGTTCGTCCCTGTAGCTCAGTGGATAGAGCGCCAGCCTCCGGAGCTGGAAGCGGCGGTTCGAGTCCGCCCAGGGACGCCTGAAACCCGCTCTTGGCGGGTTTTTGGATTAATATTTTCTAAACTGATTCAAATAAAATGTAAACATTTTTCTGGTAACATTGTTGCTGAGAGTATATCATTCGGTCAACAGCCCGATTCAATATTCATTAGAAAGGATAATAACAATGTTTCTCGGTGGATACGGCCTTTACCTTTTGTTTAGCCTGCCGGCATTGTTGCTGGGATTGTGGGCTCAGCTCAAGGTGAAGTCCGCCTTCAATCAATACTCGCGGGTGCGCAGCTTTACAGGTTTGACCGGCGCCGAAGTGGCCCGTCGCATGTTGAACAGCAACGGCCTGAACAACGTGCAGGTGGAAGAAGTGGGCGGCATGCTCAGCGATCATTACGACCCTACAGCACGTACGCTGCGCCTGAGCCGCGAGGTGTATCACAGCAACAGCCTGGCTGCCGCCGGTGTGGCGGCGCATGAATCCGGCCACGCAGTACAACACGCTGAAGGCTACACAGCGCTCAAGTTCCGCACGGCTATGGTACCCAGCGTTCAAATCGGCAGTTGGCTGGGTCCCATCATTTTTATCGTGGGCTATTTCTTCTCGTCTGAACCGCTATCCTGGGCAGGTATCATCCTGTTCGCCGCGACCGCAATTTTCGCGTTGGTTACATTGCCGGTTGAATTGGATGCCACCCGCCGCGCGAAAGGTTGGCTGGCAACCAGCGGGGTAATCTACAATTCCGAAATGGAAGGCGTCAACAAAGTGTTGGATGCCGCTGCACTCACTTACGTCGCCGCTGCTATTCAGGCGATCTCGACCGTGCTGTATTACGTTTTCCTGCTCATGGGCCGCAACCGGGATTAATCCGGCTTTTACATTAGAGTCTTCAAACGGGCGTGAATGCGCCCGTTTTCTTTTTATGAGAGGGGATGCGACAAATTTCTCAGTTTGCTTGCAAAATAAGCAGGGTCCTGTCCCATCGAACCCGTTCCCGGCGGCTGCGCCTCCTTCCCGCCTGCCCTGAAAGAGCCGCGGGACACGACAGATAGAACGAATTTACGGTCTCGTTGGCGACCTTTTTTAGGAAATTCAGCTATGGTTCTTGATGTTTTGGGTCAATAAATGAAAATATATTGCTATAATCTTCACAAATCTTGAAACAATCAAGCTATAATTACAAAGGCAACAGATGGATTGCTCACCAAAGACCCTAACCAGGTCAATCCCGTAGATTACTCGCAGGGAAATTCATGGAAACCAAAAAGATTCCCGATATCGTTGTCGCGCGGTTACCGCGGTACCTGCAGGTGCTTCAGCACATGCAACAGGAAAAGCAGCTCACCACCAACTCGAAAGCTCTGGGCGACCGGCTGGGCATTTCGGCCGCGCAAATCCGCAAAGACCTGTCTCAGTTTGGCGAATTTGGCAAGCAAGGCACAGGCTACTCCGTAGATTTTCTCATTAACACGCTGAGAATCATCCTGAATGTCACCGAGGCTTGGAAAATTGTCGTCGTCGGC
>CALMIB010000453.1 GCA_937863945.1 uncultured Longilinea sp. | reverse complement strand
TTCATGTGCCGCGAGGCGGTGCAATCGGTTTACGACCTGGAGCATTTCGGGCTGCCGTTTTCGCGCACGGCCGACGGGCGCATCGCCCAACGGCCTTTCGGCGGGCACACCAACAACGTCACCGGCAAACCGGTGCGCCGTTCGTGCTACGCGGCTGACCGCACCGGGCACATGATCCTGCAAACGCTGTTCCAGCAGTGCATCAAGAACAACACGCTATTCTTCGATGAATACCAGGTGCTGGACCTGTTAATTGAAAACGGCCGCACGGCGGGCGTGGTGGCGGTGGAAATTGCCACCGGCGAAATGCACGTCTTCCAGGCCAAAGCGGTAATCATTGCGACCGGCGGACATGGACGCCTGTGGGAAATTACCTCCAACGCTTATTCCTACACCGGCGACGGCGTGGCGGTCGCGCTGCGGCGCGGCGTTCCGGCCGAGGACATGGAATTCTTCCAGTTTCACCCGACCGGCATTTATAAGCTGGGCATTCTTATCACCGAGGCGGTGCGCGGTGAGGGCGGCATTTTGCTGAACAAAGACGGCGAGCGTTTCATGGAGCGCTATGCCCCGCACATCAAGGACCTGGCCTCGCGCGACGTGATCAGCCGCTCGATTTACCTGGAAATGAAGGCCGGCAAGGGTGTCAACAATAGCAACATGCTGCTGGACGTGCGCCCGGAGACGGTCAATAAATACGCCGAGCTGGACGGCCGCACCCGCCCGGACGGGACGCCCTACCGCGTGACCGCGCAGGAAATCCTGAGCAAGATCCCGGATATCACCGATTTTTGCGTCACCTACCTGGGGGTCGATCCGGTTCAACAGCCCATCCCGATCCAACCGACCGCGCATTATGCCATGGGCGGCATTCCCACCAACAAGCTGGGCGAGGTGGTGATCGATGATCGGGGCACGGTGCTGCCCGGTCTGTACGCCGCCGGCGAGTGTGCCTGCGTTTCGGTGCACGGCGCCAATCGGCTGGGCACCAATTCGCTGGTCGATTTGATCGTGTTTGGCAAGCATGCCGGCATCCTGGCGGCCGAATACGCCGCCGGGGTGGATTTTCAGCCCCTGCCGCAGGACCCGACCGGGCTGGCGCGCCAGCAAATTGAAAAGTTGTACGCGGGCAGCGGCAAGGAAAAGGCTGTGACCATTAGCCGCGAGCTGAAAAAGGTGATGTTTGACGATGTGGGCGTGTTCCGCACGGCTGAGGGGCTGCGGACTGCCGTCGAGAAGGTCAAAGAGCTGCGCGAGCGCTTCCAGCAGGTGCGCGTCAGCGACACCGGCAAGATCTTCAACATGGATTTGTTGAACACCTGGGAACTGGGCAATATGCTGGACCTGGCGCTGGTGACGGCCATTGCGGCTGAAGCCCGCACCGAAAGCCGCGGCGGGCATGCCCGCGAAGATTTCCCGGCGCGCGACGACGCCAACTGGTTGAAACACTCCCTGGCATGGATGGACGGTTCGTCCGTCCGGTTGGGCTACAAACCCGTCGTCATCACAAATTATGCTCCCAAAGAACGCGTTTACTGAGTCCAAGGAGCCGGCCATGCATTACAACATCAAAATCTTCCGCTTTCATCCCGAACAGGATGCCAAACCGCATTACCAAAATTTTGAACTGGAAGCCGATCCGACCGAACGCGTGCTGGACGTGCTGGAGCAGATCCGCGGCGAACAGGACGGCACGCTGGCCTTTCGGCGCTCGTGCGCGCACGGCGTGTGCGGGTCGGATGCCATGCGCATCAACGGGCGCAACTACCTGGCCTGCAAGGTGCTGCTGCGCGACCTGGACACCGCCGAGATCACCATCGAGCCGATCCTCGGGCTGCGCGTGGTCAAGGACCTGATCGTGGACATGGACCCGTTCTTCGACCATTATAAATCGGTGCTGCCCTACCTGATCAACGATGACCCGCTGCCCGCGGACGGCCGGGAGCGCCTGCAAAGCCCCGAGGACCGCGAGCGCTTTGACGATACCACCAAATGCATCCTGTGCGCGGCCTGCACCACCGCATGCCCGTCCTTCTGGGCCAACGGCGAATACGTCGGCCCGGCGGCCATTGTCAATGCGCACCGCTTTATCTATGATTCGCGCGACCAGGGTGCTGAGAAACGCCTGGAGATCCTGAACGAGCAGATGGGCGTGTGGCGCTGCCGCACGGCGTTCAATTGCACCGAGGCCTGCCCGCGCGAGATCAAAATTACTCGCGCCATCGCCGAGGTCAAAAAGGCGATTCAGACAGGCAAGCTCGAATAACGGCAAAAATCGCAGTACAATGATATGGGTAGCAAGCACATGGCAGGTTCAGTTGCTGAAGAACTAACCCTTGAAGGAGGTGTGCTATGTTCATCTCCATCCTGACTGGCCACGTCTCTGATGAAAACGACGAAATACTCAAGAGCCGGTTTGCACAGGAATTGCGCCATCCACCGCAGGGTTTGTTGCAGACCTTTCTCATCCAATCGCAGGATGCTCCTCGGCACTGGCAAATCATTTCTGTCTGGCGCAGCCCCGAAGCCTATGAGCAGGCTCACAGCGAAAAGGTGACGGAAGTGTGCGTGCAAATGTTTTGCGACGCAGGCGGCACGCCGGAGCGGACCACATTCCATGTGGTGGGCAATTACACCCGCATGGTCTGACCCGTCATCGATGGACAAAGCCGGCATAAAGCGCTGCTCGATGCTCCATGCCAATGCCTGATTTGCTGGCCCGGCTGGCGGAACTCGAAGCGGATATCCATTACAAAACCCCGCCGCCGGCCGGTGAACGCGATTTTGGTTATGCTTTTGGCCGGCTGCCGATCCTGCTTTCAGCCCCTCACGGCGCTGCCCATCAGCGCAACGGCCGGTTGAAGGCGGAAGACGATTTTACCGCCGGCATGGTTCGCCTGGTGGCCGAACAGACCGGCGCGCACGCGCTGTACTTGCGCAGCCGGTCTTCAGTGGATGCAAATTTTGACGGCGGCGTGCCTTACAAGCAATTTCTGGCCGGAATCGTGCGGCGCTACCGCATTCGTTTTGTGCTCGACGTGCACGGCGCGGCGGCGTACCGTGACTTTGGGCTGGCTCTGGGCACCTTGAACGGCGCGAGCTGCCCGCACGAACGCACATTGATATTATCCGTTCTGGACCAGTACGGCATACGGGAAGACGCGCCCTGGCTGCGCCGCCTGGACCTGGATGATACGTTTTCGGGCATGGGGGTCGCAGGGCAGGAAACCATCACCCGCTTTGTGTCGCAACGCCTGCGCGTTCCGGCGGCTCAGTTGGAGATCAATGCCCACCTGCGCGTGCCCCGCCGCCAGCCGGACGCCAGCGAGCGCGACCCTTTCCAGGGCGACCCGGCCGGAATTGAACGGACGCTGAAAATACTGGCAGCGCTGGTGCGCGCGTTGGTGCGCTTTCGCAAACCTTGACAGGCCGGGTTTTCTGGTACAATTCAAAAGATCAAGTATAATCATTGCATTGATCCACAAAAACACCAGCCTGCTGGCTGATCTTTGCCATTTTTTTAACTTAACCATCCACCGTGTTGAATGCCGATTCAGCCGGATTTTCATATATTGATGTTTCAGGATCATCAGCGCTAACAATTTATGTGGGTATTACACGCACACTGGCAGCCGCCACAGCGTTCGGCTGATCCGGGGGGCCTGATTTTTTGGGCTGAAACTTCCGAGGATTTGCCGCCAGCGCAACAACAACAACGACGATTCTCGCAGCGCGTAAAATTCCGCGCGCATCCATTTTGCCTGCCGCCTGCTCTGCTCCGCGAGCGGGTGGCTTCTGGCACGCCGTTGGAAGATGCTCCTACACGGACTGTCTTCCTGAAAATGCCATCCGTTCATCAGCGCCCGCTGCCGAGCCCGGATTTAAACCATGATTGGGTCCTGGATGCCGAAGCCCGGCCAAGCCTGACGGCGTGGGCGGTTTCGGGTCTCTGGCTGCCGTTGAACAAAGCGTTTGGCGTGCTGGCCAATTTGCCATCCGAAAACCTGGCCGCCGGCTATGTGTTGGGACAGGATACGCGCTACTGGCGCACCGTGACCAACCTGGTGATGGAAGTGCTCGCCGAGCAGAAATTCCTGCCGGTGTTGGTGGAAGTGGATGAGCGCCGCAACCTGTACCACGCGCGCTGGCAGCCCGTGCTGGACGGCCCGCGAGACGGGCAGCGCCTGGCGCAACTGGCCGGGGCCATGCCGCCCATCTGCCGCGCCGAAGCCGAGGTGATGGAAACACCCGGCAGTGAAGCCATCCGCATCGCGCCGCGCGAACTGCTGGAAAGTTTTTTGAATACCATGACCGACTCGCTGGCGCGCTCGTGGGGCGCGGCCAAGGCGCGCCAGATTCAGCCCAACAGTGACGACTTGCTGGAGCGCTGGCTGCACGCGCTCTTCCAGGAGGATGCGCGCGTCAACGCTTCGGCCGGGCAGTTGGAAGCGCTGGAGAGCGCGCTGCGCGCCTGGCGCCGCAACCTGGAAGCGGCCGGCACGCGCACCTACCGCATTGCCTACCGCCTGGAAGCCCCCGAAGTGCAGCCGGCGGACCCGAACGAACCTGCCTGGGAGCTGCACTATCTGCTGCAATCGCGCGACGATCCCAGCCTGCTGCTGCCCGCCGAAGAAGTGTGGCGCACAGGCAGTTCGGCGCTGGTGCAATTGGGCCGCCGTTTTGAGCAACCGCAGGAAAAGCTGCTGGCCGGGTTGGGTTACACCGCGCGCGTTTTTCCGCCGGTGCTTGCCAGCCTGCAGGCGCGCCAACCGGTCAGCGTCCGGCTGGATACCAAAACCGCGTATGCCTTCTTACGTGATGCCGCCCCGCTGCTCGAGCAGGCCGGCTTTGGCCTGATCGCGCCGCCCTGGTGGAACCAGCGCGACGCCCGGCTGGGCGTCAGCCTGCACTTGAAGCCGGTGAAATCGGCGCGCGCGGTGACCCCGGGCAAACTGGGCATCGACACCCTGGTGCGCTTCGAGTGGAAGCTGTCGCTGGGCGACACCACCCTGACGCGCGAGGAATTTGAGGCCCTGGCGGCGCTCAAGCTGCCGCTGGTGCAGGTGCGCGGCCAGTGGGTGCAACTGGACACCGAACAGGTGGAAGCCGCCATTCACTTCTGGGAGAAACAGCGCCAGACCGGCGAGATGAGCCTGGTGGAAGCGGCGCAGCTTGCCCTGGGCGGAAAATCCGCCGCCGATGGCCTGGAAGTGGACGATGTGAGCGCGGAAGGCTGGGTGGAAGACTGGCTGGAGCGGCTGCAGAATCAGGAAACGCTGAGCGAATTGAGCCAGCCGGCCAGCCTGCGCGGCGAACTGCGCCCCTACCAGCGTTATGGCTTCTCCTGGCTGGCGTTCTTCCGGCGCTTTGGGCTGGGCGCGGTGCTGGCGGATGACATGGGCCTGGGCAAAACCATCCAGGCGCTTTCGCTGCTGGCGCACGAAAAAGAATCGCTGCTCAAGCTGCCCGGCCCGGTGCTGTTGATTTGCCCGACCTCGGTGGTCACCAACTGGGAGCGCGAGACCCGGCGCTTCACACCGGATCTAAAGCTGTTGATTCACCAGGGCCCTGACCGGTTGCGCAATTCGGCGTTTCAACAGGCCGCGCGCGACGCCGACCTGGTGGTGACCAGTTACGCGCTGCTGCGCATGGATGCTGAATTGCTCCAATCGCTGCAATGGTACGGCGTGATCCTGGATGAGGCGCAAAACATCAAAAATCCCTCGGCCAAGCAAACCCAGGCTGCGCGCAAGCTGCCCTCCTCCTTCCGCTTTGCGCTGACCGGCACGCCGGTGGAAAACCGCCTGTCGGAACTGTGGTCGATCATGCAATTCCTCAATCCGGGCTTCCTGGGCGGGCAGGAGAGCTTCCGGCGCGAGTTCTCGGTGCCGATCGAACGTTTTGGCGACCCGGACGCCACCGAACGGCTGCGCCGCCTGGTGAGCCCGTTCATCCTGCGGCGTGTCAAGAGCGACCCGCGCGTCATCCAGGATTTGCCTGAAAAGATTGAGATGAAGGAATATTGCCCGCTCACCGAGGAGCAGGCTACGCTGTATGAAGCCGTCGTGAAGGATACGATGCAGAAAGTGGCTGAAAGCGAGGGCATGCAGCGGCGCGGGAATGTGTTGACCATGATCCTGCAACTCAAACAGGTTTGCAACCACCCGGCACAGTATTTGCATCAGATTGCCCCTCCGCGCAGGTTCGAACCGGAAGAAGAGATGATTCCCGGCGGCGAAATTGCCCTGCCGCAGAGCTTTTCAGCCTTGCGAAGCGGCGACGGCCGGGAATTGATCAAGCGCAGTGGAAAATTGCTACGACTGGGCGAATTATTGGAAGAAATTATTGCCGCCGGCGATCATGCTTTGATCTTTACGCAATTTGCCGAAATGGGCAAGCTGCTGGCCGAAGTGCTTCCGCAAATGACCGGCAGCCCGGCGCTGTTTTTACACGGCGGTACGCCGGCCAGGCTGCGCGATCAGATGGTGCGCCGCTTCCAGGAAGATGAGAATGCGCCGCCGGTGTTCATCCTTTCGCTCAAAGCCGGAGGCATCGGCCTGAACCTGACCCGCGCAAGCCATGTTTTCCATTTTGACCGTTGGTGGACTCCGGCCGTGGAAGACCAGGCCACCGACCGCACCTACCGCATCGGGCAGGCGCAAAACGTGCAGGTGCACAAGTTCATCACCACCGGCACGCTGGAAGAGCGCATCGATGAGATGATCGAGTCGAAAAAAGGATTGGCAGATGCCATCATTGGCGGCGGTGAGCAGTGGCTGACCGAGCTTTCGACGGATGAATTGAAGGATCTGGTGGCGCTGAGGCGCCAGGAGTAAGCATGGCGAAGAAGACTCCCTACGGCAACGGCGGGAAAACCGGCAACAGTGGGAAAAACAGCAGCGCCGGGAAGAATGGCAACGGCGGTAACGGCCAGACTAACGGCAACGGCTGGGGCATGAACCCGCGCAAGGCGCGCGGCGGCATCAAGGCGCGCAGTGAGCGCGGCACATTTGCCAAAAACTGGTGGGCGCGTCGCTGGATCGAGGCGATGGAACGGTTGGTGCCGGTGGCTCGCCTGGACCGCGGCCGGTATTACGCGCGTGAAGGCCAGGTGCTCTCGGTGGAAGAAATCAAGAACGGCGTGGCGGCGCGCGTGCAGGGTTCGCGCGCCAAACCCTACCTGGTGACCATCCGCATGCGCCCGCTGAGCAACGAGCAATGGAAGAAAGTGCTGGACGTGCTGGCGGACCGCGCCATCTTCGCGGCGCAACTGCTGGCCGGGGAAATGCCCGCCAACATTGAGGATGCCTTCGCTGCAGCCGGGGTCAGCCTGTTCCCAAACCGCACCGGTGATTTGATCAGCGAGTGCAATTGCCCTGACTGGGCCAACCCGTGCAAGCATGTCGCCGCCACGCATTACATCCTCGGCGAACGCTTCGACGAGGATCCCTTTCTGCTCTTCCGCCTGCGCGGACGCACCCAGGAGGCCATCCTCAACGGCCTGCGACAGCGCCGCTCGGGCTCGACCGCGGATGAACCCGAATTGCTGGCCGAGTCGCGCATGGAGTACGTGCCGCCGCTGGAAGCCGAAATGGATCATTTTTGGGAGATGGGCTCGGGGCTGCAATCCTTCTCGGTGCAGGTCAGGCCGCCCGCCATTCATGTGCCGCAGTTGCAGCGCCTGGGCGAGCCGGAACTGCCCACCCAACTGACCGTCAAAGGCGAGCTGGAGGACGCATACGATGCCATCAGCCAGTTCGCGTTGATGGTGGCCTACGGCGACTTCGGCGCCCCGCCACAAGAGGAAGAATAAGCGAGAAGAAGGCCATAGGTCACAGAGAACGCAGAGTTTGAATAAAACGAAAGAAGAATGAAGCAACCGGGTCAACTTATTTGCTGCCCCGGTTTTTCTTTAATTCTCTTAACTCTGTGGTCTCTCTGTGGCTTTGGTTTGGTTAATCTCCGATTACAATCTGACCGTTCAGGACAACCGTTAGCACCCGCTGCAGGGCAGTCAAATCTTCCAGCGGGTTACCGTCCACGATTATCAGGTCGGCGAGGTAACCGGGTTGCAGCGAGCCGATCTCGCCGGCCTGGCCGCAGGCGCGCGCCGCGTTGGAAGTGGCGGCCGTCAGAATTTGGGCGTTGCTCCACCCGGCCTGCTGCATGAATTCCATCTCGCGCCAGGGCAGTCCGGCGGCCATGCCCGCGCTGCCGTAATCGCTGCCCAGCGCGATCAGGCCGCCCAGCAGGCGGTACTGGCGCAGGGCTTCGATATACACCCGCACGCAGGCCGTGCGCTCTTTTTCGCTGCGCGCCACGGCGTTGCACGTGCGCCGCTCCAGCACCTCGATGGTCGGCGTCAATGGAATCTGGCGTCCGGCCAGGCGTTGCAGTTCATCCAGGTAGGCTCGGGGCAGCGGCAGGGGAAGATCTCGTTGCATCCACAGCTCGAACACCTGCCGGGATAACTCCGGCGCGGGGATGTGCTCAATGGCATCCACCCCGGCATCCAGGGCGGCATCCAGGTAGCGCACGTCCAGCACGTGCGCGCGGACGGTCAGACCCAGGCGGTGGGCCTCATCGGTGACGGCCTGCAGGACTTCTGTGGAAAGCACAGGCAGCGGTTCGTCGCTGCGGCCGTCATCCAGCGCAACCTTGATGAAGTCCGCGCCGCCGGCCGCCAGTTGCTGCACCGCCTGGCGGGCCTCTTCGGGCGTGCCAACCCCCAGTCGCGCGCTGTCGTCGGTGTCGGCGGGGTAGCCGCCCGGCGCGCTGAGGAACGGCCCGGCGAAATAGGCGCGCGCGGCGGGCAGACCCTCCTGCGGGTTCTGGTACTGGCGCAATTGCACGGCGCCCGCGCCGGTGTCGCACACGCTGGTCACCCCGGCCTCGAGGAACTTGCGGCGGATTTCCGGCTCGGCGGCGTTGTGGACGTGGCCGTCGATCAGCCCGGGCAGGATCGTGCCACCGCCCGCGTCCACGATCCTGGCATCCGCCGGGATCGGGGTTGTTCCGGCCGGGCCGGCGGCTTCGATGCGATTGCCGCGCAGGATGACCACGCCGTCTGCAATCAATTGGCTGCCATCCCACAGCGCGCCGTTCATGATCGCCAGCGAGGCAGGGGCCGGTTGCGCCGGCGCCGGCTGGCAGGCGCCCAGCAGCAGTACCAGCAGCACGGCCAGCAGCATGGATTTAGTCCAGTTCGACATAGATGCGTTTGTTGATGCGGCCCTTGCTCTTGTAATCGACGACGCGCATGCGGCCCACCTCTGCGGTGTTGTGCACGTGCGTGCTTCCGTCGGCCTGCAAATCCAGTCCGGCCAGTTCGATCGTGCGGATGTGGCTGATCTCCGGCGGCAGCAGGTTGATTTTCGTGCGGATCAGGTCGGGGATCTGGAAGGCCTCTTCGCGCGGAAGAATGGCGACCTTCACCGGGCGAGCCGCGGCCACCTCGCGGTTGACGGCTACCTCGATCACGCTGACCAGGTCTTTGGTGAGCGACTCGAATTCAAAATCCATGCGGCCGTGCAGCGGCTCCATGTCGCCGCCGGTGACCAGCGCGCCGAAATCGCGGAAGACCACGCCGCACAGGATATGCATGGCGGTGTGCGTGCGCATGAGCGCGTAGCGCCGGGGCCAGTCGATCTGCCCGGTCACCTGCGCGCCTGCCGACGGTAGGGGCGTGCCTGCGGCCAGCGCGTGCCAGATGCCCTCGGGGCCCTTGCGGGCGCGTTCCACCGGAAGAGCAGCGCCCTGCCAGACCAGCACGCCGCTGTCGGCGGGTTGCCCGCCGCCGCCCGGGTAGAAGGCGCTGCGGTCGAGCAGAACGGCGCAAGCTTCGGCGTTGGTCGCGGTGACGGCAGCCTGGAACTCGCGCAGGTAACTATCGGTTTGATAGAGCAGTTCGGTCATGCGCTCCTCCTGTGAATGACTGATTTTACTCCATCACGAAACCAACTACACGATTCTTACCGCCCTATACGCCTGCCACTTTGCACTTTGCTTGCAGTTGCCGGGGACTGCCTTGACGCTGTATATGCAATGACCTATGATTACCTTGATGGATTTCCACGCATCGATCCTGCAGCTCCGCCGGCGAGGTCACGTTTTCGGCGCAGTCTCTTGGATCGACCCCATTGGCTTTTCCACGGATTTCATCTACAGATAGCAAGTGACATCACAATTTAAATTATTATTAAGGAGTGATGGATGAAGAAGTACCGGGTAAAAATTTTCACCGCCTTTTTTATGGTTGGATTATTTCTTTCCATGATTTCAGGCATGGTTCAGGCAAGAATGCCGGGCGAAGAAAATGTTGTTTTTCGATCCATGCGGGAAGTCAAAGAAAACGGTTCTTCCGCAGGGGACGCCACCCAGCCCGCAACACCGAACAGTCTGGTATCGCGCCTGTCGTCGAATAACGTCCCGTTCGTACTGGATGATGGCAGCAACGAAAATAACATTGGTTCCCCCAAGGAA